>RGBY01000300.1 GCA_009919445.1 Planctomycetia bacterium | reverse complement strand
GGAAGTCACCGGTCGCATTGACGCTGAGCGGGTCGTTGATATTCGCAGCCGGGTTACCGGCTATCTCACCAAGGTTCATTTTCAGGATGGCCAGTTCGTCTCCAAGGGCGACCTGCTTTATGAAATTGATGACCGGCCTGCGCGGGCCCAGCTTGATGAAGCTGTCGGTGTCATCGAGCGACTGCTGGGCGAACAGCGGTTTCTAAAGGTGCAGGTCGACCGCTTTGAAAAGTTGGTCGCCAAGGGGGCGGCAAGCCAGCAGGATTTTGACAGCTACAAGGCAAAGCTCGACGAGAATGCTGGCAGCTTGATCACAGCCCAGGCGCAGCACGAGGCAGCCCGACTCAATGTTGAGTTCTGTTCCATCACGGCACCAATCACCGGGCAGATCGGCCGCACCCAGCTCCAAGTCGGCAACCTGATCACGCAAGACAACACCACGTTGACGACAATCGTGTCGATCGACCCGATCTTTGTCTATTTCAATGTGGATGAACCAACCTTTCTCCGCCTGATGAACCACGCCCGCGAATCTGGTCGGGGCCCAGGGATCGGCCAGCAGGCGACGCTGGCCGATATCGGCCTAGTTGATGATGTTGACCGCACCTATCCATACCGAAGCGAGATCGACTTTCTCAACAATCAGGTCGATACCAGTACGGCGACGATCACCATGCGGGGCCGGCTCGATAACCCCTATTCAGCTGAGCCGTCTGCCCCCCGCCCACCACTTTTTCGTCCGGGTATGTTCGCACGTGTACGGCTACCACTGGGTGACTCAGTCGAGCGGATATTCGTTCCGGAGTTCGCAGTTGGCAGCATCCAAGATCGCAAGATTGTCTGGGTTGTGGGCAATGACAGTCTGGTTTCAGCCAGAGAGGTGACCCTCGGGCAAAAACTGGGCAGTTGGATTGCCGTGGTTGCGGTCGATTCGTCCCGTCCTATCTCGACTGCGGAGCGGATCGTGGTTCGTGGCCTGCAGCGATGTCGGGAAGGCAAAGAGGTTCGCCCGAGCCTGGCCGCTGAGGATAGTCTTGAGCTGGAAAGCCTCGTTGTACCAGTGTCAGTGGCACGGCAGCAGCAGGACTCGGAGCCGTCTGCCGCCGAGGTGTCTCCTCCGCCAGCGGCTGCAGCAGTTCCACCCCCGATTGTTTTGCCCCAGACTTCTTCTGCGGTTGAGCCGCTGCCTCCGCCGGGTAACCAATCGCCGTGATCTCGCGATTCTTCATCCAGCGACCAATCTTTGCGTCGGTGATCTCAATTGTCATCACGCTGGCCGGCGGGGTGAGCCTGCTCTCATTGCCGATTGCGCTCTTCCCGCCCGTCGCGCCCCCCATCGTGCAGGTGACCTGTCTCTACCCCGGTGCGAATGCGGCAGTTGTAACCGACACGATTGCTGCCCCAATTGAGCAGCAGGTCAATGGTGTTGATCAGCTGCTCTATATGCAGTCTCAGGCGACGAATGACGGCTACTACGTGCTCCAGCTCACCTTTGAAGTTGGGGCCGATGCCGACCTGGCACTCGTGCAGACGCAGAACCGAGTGCAGCTGGCGATGCCACTGTTGCCGCCGGTCGTGCAGAGGCAGGGCGTGAGCGTCAAGAAGCGGTCACCAGATATCCTCATGACAGTTGATCTGTTCTCGACCGATGGCCGGTACGACGACGTGTTTATGAGTAATTACGCAACGGTTCACCTCCGTGATGAACTGCTGCGATGTCCTGGGGTTGGTGACATTCTCTTACTCGGGCAGCGAGACTACTCGTTGCGCATCTGGCTCGATCCTGAGCAACTTGCCTCGCGTGGACTGACCTCTCAAGATGCACACGATGCGATTGCCGCACAGAACGTGCAAGTGCTTGGGGGTGTGAGTGGTCAATCGCCGACGGCTGACGGCCAGCAGCTGCAACTGGCGGTCGCTGCCACAGGGCTGCTGTCGACACCAGAGGAGTTCGGGGCAATTGTCCTGCGGGCCGACCCGACGGTACCGGGGACGCCACTGGTGAGGCTGCGGGATGTAGCCCGGATCGAATTGGGGGCGGCCAGCTATGACCAGACCTGTCGCTACAACGGGCGACTGGTGGTGGGGCTGGCGGTGTTTCAGCTTCCCGACGCCAATGCTCTGGAAACTTCCTGGGCCATCCAGGAAAAGATGGCAGAACTAGCCAAACGATTTCCGGTTGGGCTGGAATACCGTGTCACTTACGACACGACCCCATACATCACCGAGTCGATCGTCGAAGTGGTGAAGACCCTCCGTGATGCGATTCTGCTCGTCGGGCTCGTCGTGCTGCTCTTTCTGCAGAACTGGCGAGCGACGCTGATTCCGCTGGTGGCGGTGCCGGTGGCCATCGTGGGGACCTTTGCCGCCATGGCAGCCATGGGCTTTAGCCTGAATACGCTTTCCCTCTTTGGGCTGGTGTTGGCAATTGGCATCGTGGTCGATGATGCAATTGTCGTGGTCGAAAATGTTGAACGCTGGATCAGGCAGGGCCTTGATCCCTACGCGGCAGCTGAGCGGGCGATGACTGAGGTGACCGGCCCGGTGATTGGTGTGGCGGCGGTGCTCTCGGCCGTATTCGTTCCCTGTGCCTTCATCGGCGGGGTGACTGGTCTCTTCTTTCGGCAGTTTGCCCTCACCATTGCGGTGTCGACCATTCTCTCGGCGGTCAACTCGCTCACCCTGAGCCCGGCGCTGGCAGCCATCCTGCTGCGGCCGCACGACGCCCCTCCTGATTTTTTTCAGCGGCTGCTCGGCTGGGTGCTGGGCCCAGTGTTCTGGGTCTTTAATTATCTCTTTGGTGCTCTCAACAAAGGCTACGCTCGGGGTGTGGCGGCCGTTGTGCGGCATGGACGGCTGGCG
>RGBY01000299.1 GCA_009919445.1 Planctomycetia bacterium | reverse complement strand
CAGGAAGCCCCCGGTGGAAACCGGGGGATCGCGATTGCGTTGATGCGGCATCTGCCTAGTGGTCGTGATGTCCGTCCGCGAATACGGCGTCAGTAGTGCTGCCTGTCCGCTCGTTTCCACTCGCGGCTTGCATGGGTGGGACTCGCCCGCAACCGCAGCATGCCGCGAACGCGCCGTACCACTTTTCGACCGAGATATTGGCCAATGGTGCAATCAATACTTACTCGTGCAGCCCGAGCAGATGCGGGCTATCTCTTTGGGGAAGGCGCCGCTACAGAGAAAACACTTCGAGCGAAAGCGATTGGAGCATGACCGACACAGCCGGGCAGGATCCTTCGGAAAGGCACCATTACAGAGGCAGCACTTCGAGCGGTATTTAATTGCACAAGACGAGCAAAGCCGTGCTACTTCCTGCGGAAACGCACCACCGCAGGAACAGCACTTGGACTGCAGCGATAAAGCCTGCTCCGCCGGCTCTGCGGCCGAAGGGGAATTCCCAGCCCCAATCAGCCCCACCAGAAGCACCGAGGCCAAGGCTGTGACACAACAAGTAAAGGGCCGCAGCCTCAATAAGCGCATACGATTCTCAGGTTTCATTTCGACCATCCTTTGCTGGAGCCTCATGAAAAAGCGGGCGGCTCACGACTGTGATAGCAGCAGAGCGGTCGCCTGGAATCAGCCCACCGCCACGCCAGCCAGATCATACCCGGCTGCGGCCACCATCTGAACCGGAATAATCTGCCCAGCAAGCGGTGTCTGCGGCGTGGTCTCTGGAGCCGTGATGTAAACAACGCAGTCGATATCTGGCGCATCGGCCCGGGTGCGGCCAATCCAGACATCGTCTCGCTGGCCACTATGGCTGTCGACAATGCAGTCGAGCGTTCTGCCGACCTGTGCCTGCGTGAAGGCATGGGCAATCTGCTGCTGAACCGCCATCAGTTCATCACGACGGGCATTTTTCACCTCATCCGGAAGATGCCCATCAAGCCGGGCTGCCGGCGTATCGGGCTCGAGGGAATAGGGAAACACACCGAGTCGCTCAAATTGCCACCGCTTCACAAACTCGACCATCTCCGCAAACTGCTCATCGGTCTCACCCGGGAAGCCGGTGATCATCGTCGTCCGTAGCACTACTTCAGGGATCCGATCCCGCAACTTGGCAAGCAACTCTTCCGTTGGTCCACGCGACACCCGCCGTTGCATTCGCTTAAGCACGGGGTCACTGGCATGCTGCAGCGGCATGTCGAGGTATGGCAGAATTTTTTTACTGCTGGCAATCGTGTCGATCAGACTGTCACTGAAGTACATCGGGTAGAGGTACATCAGCCGAATCCACTCGATGCCATCAATCTGCTCGAGTGTCTCCAGCAGCTCGACCAGCCTTGGCTCGCCGTAGAGATCAAGCCCGTAATAGGTTGTGTCCTGGGCAACGATCACCAGTTCCTTGAGGCCATCGGCTGCCAACTCAGTTGCCTCAGCCACCACCTGCTCCAGTGGCTTCGTGGCATGCTTGCCCCGCATTTTTGGAATCGCACAAAAGGTGCAGGTGCGGTCACAGCCTTCTGAGATTTTCAGATAGGCCATGTGCCGTGGCGTCACCCGCATGCGGTTGCCATCATCAAGCGCTGTCGCCGGGGCTGGCTGAAAAACGCTCCGCTGTTCACCGAGGGCACCAATCAGCCGGTCTGCCGCCCGAGCCACCTCATCCCGAGAAAAGACCCCGATCACGGCATCGACACCGGGACGCTCATCAAGCAGCGTCTCTTTCTGTCGCTCAGCCAGGCAGCCAGCCACGATCACCCCGCGGGTACCGCCAGCTGCCTTCAGGCTGACCATCTCATCAATCACGCCGTACGACTCAGCACGCGAAGAGTCGATAAAGGCACAGGTGTTGATGATGACCAGATCCGACCCCTCTGGCTCAGGCACAAACTGCCAGCCATCGTCCCGCAGCAGACCCAGCATCCGCTCACTGTCGACTAAATTTTTCGGACAGCCGAGGCTCACCAACGAAAACGTGCCCCGTCGCTTGGCCGGATCAATCGGCGGCACACTGAGCCCAACGGCTCCCCCGCTGATAGCCCCAGCGGTGCCACAGGTCTCGGCGACATCCCCAACAATTGGTAACTGCTGCATCTCTCACGCCCCCGCCGAACGGCCCGCCGCTGCTTCCCGCCCGGCAATCGGCTGATCGAGCTCCTCACGGAGTCGTGGCAGGATCGCGTCATAGGCAAAGGCCCCCAATGGCTCACTGCCCTTCTTGAGGTTGACATGCGTTGGACCGCACCAGAGCCCGAGGTCGGCGTCATCGGTCTCGCCTGGCCCATTCACCCGGCAGCCCATGACGGCGATGGTGATGGCATGATCTTTCGCGTAGGCAGTCATCCGCTTGACTTCTTCAGCCAGCTCAATGAAGGCCTCGTTCTCGACCCGTGAACAACTCGGGCAGCTAATGATGTTCAGTGAGTCGAGCCCAAAGTCGACCACACTGCGAACGCGACCAGCGGCAATGTCCGCCAGAATCCCGCGGGCGGCGTCAATCTCTTCCGGCTTGCGGGCATTCGGCACCGTCAGCGAAACCCGCACGGTGTCGCCAATTCCACGGCTGATCAGCTGCTCAAAGGCGATGCGAGTTTTGATGATGCCATCCGGCGGCATGCCCGCTTCAGTCACCCCCAGATGCAGTGGCACATCAGGCCGCTGTTCGGCAAATCGCCGATTGACGTCGATCACCTTCTGCGGGTCAGAGTCCTTCAGCGAGACGACGTAACGGGTGAAACCAATGGAGTCGAGCAGTTCACAGTGTTCGAGCGCACTGGCCAGCATCGGGCCGATCGAGTCATCTTCGGCAAACTGTTCCTTTTTGGCCGGATCGACACTCCCG
>RGBY01000298.1 GCA_009919445.1 Planctomycetia bacterium | reverse complement strand
GCCCAGATAATTGCCATGCGCGGCTAGATGTCTTGGTGTGTCACCACCTCGCTCTCACCATCATGGCTATGGCAACGAGGTGCTTGCGGCAGACGCTTCGTCCCGCGAAAAACCTTCTGGTTATCCGGTGGCGAAAGAACCGGTGCCATGGGGAAGACAACGTGGATATTGAGAGTCTTCATTTTAGGCAACAAATGGTCGTCCTGTGCTTATCTATAGAGGAGTCCTGACTTTAGGCTGCGGCTATGATTCACAAAGAAGAGTCCCTGTGACTATTATCTATGCTGTTTCTTGAAAATCTGGCACTCAGCATGGTGACCCCCTCCCTCAAAACTGAGCAACGTTCGCCACGCACAAACGACTGCCCGACGCTCTCGCGTTAGCTGGCACCCGCCCACTGAAATTCCGAGGTCAGCGCACAAGAATTGCGCCAAAACGATGGCGAGGCGACTAAGCCTATTCTCAAAAATATCCCTCTTTCCTTATGACACCTTCCTTCTGGTCATCACCAACTTTTTTTATTTCTTGCCTATTGGTGAGCGGCACCAATCCGCTTTGGGCTGCTAACCTCAGCGAACGACTCCTCACGCAGAAGCCAGACGTGCTGGCCGCTCAGGCGACCATGCGGGGAGATCCTGTCCGGGGCAGCATCGTATTTCACACATCGGCGGCTGGCTGCATCAAGTGCCACTCTGATGGCAGCACTCCTGCGGCCCTCACAGAAGATTCGCAAGGGCTATGAAACTGTCACGATCCTGACGACTGATGGCGTCGTGAAGAATGGCATGCTTGTCAGACAGGACGAGCAGCAGGTGGAACTGCGTGAATTGCGCGACCTGCTGCATCCGACGATCATCCCAGCAGATGAGATCGACGAAATCGAAGAAACCGCCGTTTCGATGATGCCGGCCGGGCTCGTCAATAGCCTGCTGAGTGAACGAGATTTTTTTGACCTGCTGCGGTATCTCATCGAAGTTGTGCAGGGGGGGCCTGATCGGGCCACAGCATTACGCCCCGCGGCTGAAGACCTCATTGTGAAGGATGACACAGTCGGGCTTGATCATGCCGGCATCCTACGCGGTCTCACCGAACGTGACCTGAAAGCCGGGAGGGCGATCTACCTAAGCCACTGTAAAAATTGTCACGGCACAGATGGCAACGAACCGACCCTGCCGCTGGCGCGGGCCTTTGGCCGCGAACCCTTCAAGAACGGCGATGACCCCTACCGCATGTTGCAGACGCTCACCAAGGGCAATGGCCTCATGGCAGCCGTTCAGCATCTCTCGCCAAAGGAGCGGTATCAGGTCATTCACTACATCCGGGAATCGTTGATGAAACCGACGAACCCCGCCTACACGCCAGTCGACGAGGCCTATCTTGCTGGCCTTCCCAAGGGGACCGGCCAGGGCAATCGTGACGAAGTTGGCCCCCGTGACTTTGGCCCAGCACTTGGTTCACAGATCGGAACCAAGGTCAACAATGCCCTGACCATCCACCTGAATGATGACACCACTGCCGCCTACGATCTCCACCAGATGCGAA
This sequence comes from Planctomycetia bacterium, assembly GCA_009919445.1. Lineage (GTDB taxonomy): Bacteria > Planctomycetota > Planctomycetia > Pirellulales > UBA1268 > UBA1268. The sequence continues at coordinate 1,367 of RGBY01000298.1, read as the reverse complement.
TGGTTGGCGTCTGGAAAGACGGCTTTCTCGACCTCTCTCAAACCCAGCACTATCGCCAGCGGGGAGAGAAAATGCCGGAAATAACCGGCAGCCTGCTCCCCGGGCTCGACGGCTGGCAATGGGCCATCGGTGGGTCGTTTGCATTGCCCCCCGGCGGCAAGCCCCCCCGGGGACCGCTGGCCGACGAACTGATGCACTTCAGTGGGTACTCGCTCTATGGCAACGCAGTCATCCTCCGCTATGCCATTGAGGGACGAAAAATTCTTGAGTCACCCACCTGCCGACAGACGCCCGTGGGCGATGCCATCGAGCACACGCTTCAGATTGGCCCCGGTCCTGAGCCACTTACGCTCTGTGTAGCACGGCTGCCCGAAACTCATGGTGCCTCTGGTGTCTATCCACTTCAGGGATCTTCAACACCCAAACCCCACGGGCCAGCAGCGGACCATGCTGCGGCTCTCGTGACTGCCGGTCAGCCCGCGATTCGCCATCTCGTTAGAGGAAAACAGGCCGAGATGCTCGACCTCGGCACACCTGGCCGTACCATCGTCGTGCATTTTCGGACAACCGGCTCGGGAACCCTGATTGCTTCCGCACCAGAAGAAGGTCGCTGGGAGCCCAATGGGAAAACGCTTTTTATCGATGGAGATGAACTGGTTTTTGACATCGGCTGGGTAGGAGCCATCCGTGAAAAAGCGGCTGTCCGTGATGGGGCCTGGCACACAGCTGCCGTAGTCGTCACTGCTGAAACCACAAAACTGTTTTTAGATGGCACTTTGCTGGGACAACGGAACCAATTTCACCGGCCGCCTGTAGCCGGCCAGGTTCTCAAACTTGGTGAGACGGCGACAAACTTTGGTGGCAACTTCACCGGTGATCTTGCCTGGGCCAAGATTTACAACACTGCCATGTCACCGGAAATGCTTGCCAAACATCCGGCTGGCAAACTGGATGACCTTGCTCGGCCACTGTTTGAATGGCATGCCTCAGCCACGACGGCCGCAACCGTTTCCCCAGAGGTGGCTGTTGCTGCCCATGCTGACGGCGATATCGAGGGCTGCGCATGGGAGGTTCAGCCAGATGGCCGCATGGTTCTGACGATTCCCGCCGCCAGCACGTCACGGTCGATCCGGCTGGCAGTGCTTTCCACAAGTCAGACGCCGCTGGCTGATCTCTTCCAGGCCTTCAGCGACAGCCCCTCAACTCCGCTGCCTGATCTCATAACTCAGCTACAGGGGGGCCCACGACGCTGGCCCGAAACAATCACCGTCAAGGGACGCCTTGGGGCAAGCATCAACGGCTATGCCCTCGACACTATCCCAGTGCCTTTTGACAACCCCTGGAATGCCTGGCTGCGGACCAGTGCG
>RGBY01000297.1 GCA_009919445.1 Planctomycetia bacterium | reverse complement strand
TGTCAGCAGCCCAAAGCAATTCCTGCAGATCGGTCAGTTCCTCAACACCGTCTTCAAGAATGGCCGCTGCCTGCTTACGGCGTTTCTTTTCCGACCGGTCTTCATCACCTGCCCAGCCCGGATCACGTTCAGAAAGCCGAGGGGCCTCACCGGCTGCCACACGAAAGAGTTTTTGTGCCGTTTGAAAATTCTCAGCCAAACTCATTGCTCATTTTCCTTTATCGGCTCTGTCGGCTGGGTTACTGGGTCATGCCTTGAGCGTATGCTGCGATCAGCCACCACCAGCCAGTCGTGCGGCTACATCAGGAAAGACTACGCGGAACGCGAGATAGGCCATGGTGAAGGTCAGCAATAAATTAAAGGCTTGTCCGCAAAGATAAAGCACCACTGGCTTGGCTGAACCCATCACGGTCGCCAGTTTGCGGATGTCGGTCTCGAGGCCGATGCTGACAAACGCCAAGCAGAAACACCACGACCGCATCATCTTGACCGGCCCTGACAGCGTTGCTTTTACAGCGTCTTGCCATGATGCTGAGCCAACAGATGCCACCAGCGTAAAGATGGCCGAAGCCGCCACAAAGCCGAGGATGAACTTGGGCAGTCGTTGCCAGATTTCGGCTAACAGACCACCGAAACCAGTGGGCACAGTAGCTGCATCACCATCACCTGAGCGGGCCCACCAGGCTGCCACCGCCAGGGAGATAAACCCGATCATCACATTTTGAATCAGCTTGACTGACGCAGCCACGTCACGGGCTACCGGGCCAACAAGTTCTCCGGCCGCCACTACTGCTCCGGTTGAGTCGACCGTGCCACCAATCCAGGCACCTGCCAGCACCTCGTCAAGACCGAGTGCATTACAAGCCGCCGGCAGGGCAAACATCATCACCACGGTGAAGGCCAGTGAAATACCAACGGCGATCGATAGTTCTTCCTTCTTGGCGCGACAGGCTGCGGCAGTTGCGACAGCGGCTGAAACCCCGCAGACACTCATATCTGCCGAGAGCACGAGATTCAGCGTTTTTGACTTGATGCCAAGCACCCGCTGGCCGAACTGATAGGTCGTGATAAGCACAATGGGTGTGGTGATCCATGACACCAGAATGCCGGGTGGGCCAAGTTTCATAAGGGTGCCAAAGAGAAGCCCAGCGCCCATGAGCACCAGGCCAGTCTTGATATAGAGTTCGCCCCGGAGACCTGACTTGAGTTGCAGGCTTTTGATCGTGGTCTGAGTACTGGTCAGCCAAGCCAGCACCGCGAGGGCTGCTACCAGCATGACCCCCGGCAGACTTTTTCGAACCGGTACGCCCATGCCGGCAAGGGCTATTACAAAGACCACCACGCAACCGGCAGCGGTTGACGCCATCGCCAGTGCTGTCGTTGGCCCGCCTTCCTGCGTATTTCCGGCGAAGGCCTGAAGCGGGTTGGTGTCCCAACTTTTTGGTTTGGCCACCCAGGGTTTCAGCCAGTTTTCGTAGGTGAGCCCTTCGGGGGCTTGTGAAGACGAAGTGGCTGGTGGCGGTGCCGTCTGACGAACCGGCTGGATTGCCATCAAGGCCACGGCCAAAAGAACCGCAGCCATGAGCATGGCCCAAAGATCATCACTCTGCCGCCATGTGCTACAGGCCGGGGTGACCGTGTCACTTTGGTCGTGTTTGTGGTGCTGATTCTGTTCCTGTGGCATGGCTGACATAAGCTAAGGAGGCGTTGGCTGGCTGGTGTACTGGCTGGCGTGGCATCAGTTCCCTGACGCCTGGCATCTGGACGGGTTTCTTGCCAATAGTATGGCGAACAACAAAAAAGCCGTCGAACGCTGTGGCTTTCCCTGCCCTGCTGCCGAAGCCCCTCAACCCCCTGGAAAGATCGGGTACACTACGAGGACTTCGGGCCCGTAGCTCAGTGGTTAGAGCAGGGGACTCATAATCCCTTGGTCGTGTGTTCGAGTCACACCGGGCCTACTTTTGTTTGATGCCTTGTTTGCAAGGGCAGAATGGCTTTCGGCAGGGGTCGGCTTAGCCTGCCCTTTTGGGGGCATGTCAGAAGAAAAGTCAGAAGAATCGCCGGAAAGCCTCTGCTGCCCCTGCCGGTAGGCCGCCCAGATGGCATCGTTCGTCCGCTGGGCATTGGTGCCGACGTAGAACCGCATGGTCGTATCGATCGATTCATGCCGCATGAGTTCTTTGAGGACGGCAGGCATCACTTGGATTGCCCACCGCTCACCAAAGGCCCGTCGCAGATCGTGGGCAGAAGCAAACTTCTGTTTGCCCGTAACAGGGTGAGTGGAAACCAAGACACCAGCCGCCTTGCCAATCTGTGAGACGATCTTCGATACCTGATGGCACCCGTAGCGTCCCTGCCGACCGTTCAGCGGAAAGACGGGGCCAATACGCTCTGTTTCTGGGATCGCCTCGAGCAGCAAGGCAAACTCCGGAGCCATCGGCAACAGCCGATCGGTATGGCCTTTCTCCAGTTCACCGGGGATCTGAAAGAGCGGCTGCCCATCCTTAGGAAACAGGGGATAAATCTTTTCAGGTTTGTCCCACCAGAGATCGAGGGACTCCTCAAGCCGTAACCCGCTTGTCCAGAGGCCTTGCAGGTAGAACCGCCATTCAGCGGCCTTTTCTTCACCAACCACCGCAGGCACAACAGCCAGCATGCGGTCAAATTCCTCAGCCGTAATCGGACGGCCTTTCATCGGTGTGCCGCTGCTCCGCTTTGCCCGCTGGAGCCTTGGGAAATTGGGACAGACAACCAGAAGCCGCTGACTGACTGCCCAGTTCAGGGCAGCCTTGAGATGGGCGAGATAGCCCTTCATGGTTGTCTCTGCGACGCCCTCCTTTCGCATTGTCGCCACAAAGTGGGACAGGCGGGCCTCAGTGAGGTCGAGAAGCCGCTTTGGATTCAGGATGCCCTCGACTCTCCCCAGAACT
>RGBY01000296.1 GCA_009919445.1 Planctomycetia bacterium | reverse complement strand
CACTTAGTTTCCGTGGTGCTCTGGGAGGTGAACCGGTGACACGCTTGCTTGTTTTGTGGCTCACGAGAAGCGCCGTTCAGTTTCCGTAAATCTGAAGTCCAGTTCTGATGACGGGCTTTTCTGAAATTTGTGCATGCGGACAAAGGGCGTACAGAGATTGTGGATTTTACCTGCGAGGCTAGCTACCTAGTATCCAGTATCTACACGTCTTGATGTCAATCTAAGGTTTCTTCTGGCCCTTCCGAATAGAAACGGGCAGTTTGCCCGCTTTGCATTAACACGGGTAGCAGTCAAAGACGTGCAGGAAAAGAAAAAACCACATGTTTCCATGTGGTTTTCAAGTCGGGGCGACACGATTCGAACGTGCGACCTCTACGTCCCGAACGTAGCGCTCTACCAGGCTGAGCTACGCCCCGATTGCGGGAGGGCTTGAGTGACTCGCTGTTGTTGCAGCCGATGCCCAAGCAGGCTGGAATCGTACACTGGCAATCGGGTGGCGACAACGCCTGGGCTTGCCTCGGCCTGAATCAGTCCTGCGGGCGTAGTTCAGCTAATGACACGCAGATGAGTTCCTCATCGTTGCGGACAAAACAACAGCGGTCAGCAAAGGCTGGATGGCTCCAAACAACTGGGCGGCCAAAACACTCGTTGGTTGGCTCCAGAAGATGGGCACGGCCACGTTCTTCGTAAGCTTCTCGCGTCAGGCGGGTCAGAAGGAGATCACCAGTCTCGGTAAAGATCCAGGTCAAGAAGCCTCCCTCTGCCGCCGGTTGACGAACAAGAAAACCGGTGCCGTGTTTGGCTGGCCGATCGCTGCCAGTGGTCGCTGCGGTTGTCTCCCAGAGCCGCTCACCAGAGGCCAGATCGACTGCCGTCAGCATGCCGGTGTGGCAGTCACAGCCGTACAGGGTGTCGCCATCAATGAAGGGAGTGCTGTTGGCACAATAGACCGCAGACTTCGGCTCACCACGCCAGATTACGGTTGCCTCTGGGCGGTCCTGATTGAGCGCGAAGAGTGCACCAACTCGACCAATGCCACTGGCAAAGAGCACCTGCTGGCCATCCAGCCGGCCCACTTGTGGAGCCATGATCGACATGCCGTACGACGGCTTGAGGGCGGTTGACCAGAGGAGTTCGCCGGTAGCTGGTACCAGGCTGTTGATTTTGTCGGCATCCCAGATCAAAAGCTGCTGCTGGCCAGAAACTGTAATCAGTGTTGGCGGACAATACCCCTGCTCGCTGGCGGAGCAGGCCCGCCAGCGTTCGATGCCAGTAACCCGGTCAAAGGCAACGGCGACACTTCCTTCACCACCGACGAGGCAGATAAGAAGATCGTCAACGATGAGCGGATGGCCGCAGAACCCCCACAGTGGCGTTTGGGCCTCATAGTCGCGTTTGAAATTCTTTTCCCAAAGCAGTTTGCCGTCTGCAGTGTTGAGACAGAGCAGGTTTCCCTCGGCCCCCACCACATAGACTCGACCGTCATCAACGGTCGGTGTGCACCGTGGGCCTGACGCATAAGAGATGGAATAGGGGCATTCATATTCGTGCTGCCAGAGCATCAGGCCAGTGGTGGCATCAAGGCAGAGCACCCGTTCACGACCAGCGAGCCCAGTTCTGCTTCGAGGATCATTGCTGAGCTCTCCCTCCTGGCGAACATAGTCCGTGATGTAGACCCGCCCATCGGCGACCGCCGGTCCGGAGTAGCCCCCACGAACCGTGGCCCGCCAGCGGACCGGCAGGCCATCAGCCGGGATCGAAGTTACGGTATCGGTTTCCCGCCAGATGCCATCTCGCTGTGGCCCCATCCACTGTGGCCAGTCGTCGGCTCGACTTGCGGCAGACGTGGCTGTTAGCGCCAGCGCCAAAACACTCAGGCCTGTGACGATTGACTGGAAGCGACATCGGAAGATGGTCATGTGTCAGGTTCCTCAAGAAACGAATGGGTTCCGCCGTTCGTCGGCAACACACTTCGGGGTCAGACTACTGTTTCGGTGAGTGGCGGGAGGTCAGCTGAAACATCAATGCCAGCAGGTCGCCAGTCAACCAGCTCCATTTCGGCAGAGCGGCGGCCACGGAACTCGTTGATCTTTGGCTTAAAGGCAACGTGGAAGAGCTGCCCAGGGGGTGGAAGGTGAGGAAGCCATTCGGCACCGCCAAAAGCGACGGCTCGGATACGAATGCCATCTTGCTCAAGTGTCAAAGAAAGGTGCTTGTTGCCGCCCCCCATCGTCCGCGGTGGTTCCGCGCAGGTCACCCCAGAGGCGCATAAGAGGGGGCGGCGATTGGCCTGCCCAAACGGAGCGAGCCGCTCGATTTCGCCAAGACTCTGTAGGGTGACCCCGGCGATGGTGGTCTCTCCGTCGAGGGTCAGTTGCGCCTGCCGTAGTTCGGTTGGCATGCGTGTGGCGACTTCAGCGAGAAAGGCCTCTCGAAAGGTGGCAATCTTACTGTCTTCAATCCGAAGGCCGGCGGCCGCAGCATGGCCACCACAGGTCACAAGATGTTGCCGGCAGGCCTGCAGGGCAGCGTGGACATCAAACCCCGGCACACTGCGAACGCTGCCGATGGCGGGCTTGCCTTGGAGTTCGTCGCGGGCAAGCATCACTACAGGCCGGTGCCACCGTTCAGCCAGGCGGCCTGCGACGATACCAATCACCCCCGCATGCCAGCCCCGCCCCGCCAGCACCAGTGCTGGGTCAGTCTCGGGATCGAACTGTTCCTTGGCCTGCTTCGCAGCCGCGAGTTGAATGCTTCGCTCTTCGGTCTCACGCTGGCCATTGAGTTCATGAAGATAGTTGGCAAGGCTCACAGCCCGTTGCGGATCTTGTGTGGTGAGGAGTTCAATGCCGCAGCCCGCCTGCCCGAGCCGACCAGCAGCGTTGAGCCGAGGGGCTAGGCGGAAGGCGATGTCCTCGCTGTCGAGGGCTGACTTTTCA
>RGBY01000295.1 GCA_009919445.1 Planctomycetia bacterium | reverse complement strand
CAATGGCGTCATTGAGATTGTCCACGCAAATGACCTGCAGCAGCGGGCCAAACCATTCGGCATCGGGCCGACTGGGCACACCGGTGACGTCAATCAGGCCAGGGCTTAAGAGCGTCGGCTGGTCGCGGAGTGGCCGCATCGCCCTCAAGTCCACGCCGCCCCGGGCAAGGAGATCGTCCTGAGCGGCCAGCAAACTGGCAGCGGCAGACGTGTTGATGACTGGTCCCATGAACGGTTCTGGCTCATCGGTGGGCAGCCCGACCCGGAGGGCATCAATGGCAGCGACGAGGTGATCGAGAAACTGCTGCCGGCCAGGAAAGTCGGTGAGGATGAGCCGCCGCGCACAGCTGCAGCGTTGGCCCGCAGTCAGGTAGGCCGAGCGAACCGTCAGCTGGACGGCAGCCGGAATGTTCTGAACATCGTGCACCACCAGCGGATTGTTGCCACCAAGTTCCAGTGCCAGCATCTTGCCCGGCTCAGTGACGACCGCCTGCCGTAACGCTACCCCTGTGCGGTAGCTCCCGGTGAACAACAGCCCGTCATGTCCCGGATGCGGAGCAAGAGCTTCGCCGGTCGCCCGGCCGCCCTGGATGAGATTCAAAACCCCGGGGGGGAGCCCACTACGCTGCCAGAGTTCCACCAACCGGCGGCCTGAGAGCGGCGTAAACTCACTCGGCTTGAAGACAACCGTGTTGCCGGCCAATAACGCCGGCACGAGATGGCCCTGGGGAATGTGGCCGGGAAAGTTGAACGGACCGATGACCGCCAGCACCCCATGGGGTCGGTAGCGGGTGGCGGCTGTGCCGCTTGCGGTTGTTTCGATCGAATCCTGCTGGCGTTCTTGCCAGGCGTCGATGGTGGCCTCGACCTTGGCGGCCATGGCTGAGACTTCAGTACTGACCTCCCAGCGTGGCTTGCCTGTTTCCGCCACGATAGCCGCGTGCAGGGCGTCGCTGCCGGCAGTGATCTCGGCGGCGACGGCCCTGAGGATGGCGATTCGCTCGGTGACAGGCCGGTCTGCCCAGGCCGCCTGTGCCTGCCGCGCTGCGGCAACGGCGGCAGACACCAGCTCGGTGTCGGCGGCCGGACCAGTCCAGACAGGCTTACCGGCTCACCACCGCTACCAGTCCAGTCGGTGCCAATGAGGTGCGGGCGGTCATCGTGAAAGCACGCAGGGGAGGGCGTCATGGCTGTTCTTTCTGAGATGGATGCTTAGGTGGGTTCTGCCTCAGGCGTGTCCTGCTTCGACGGGGCCTGCTGAATCAGTCCTGTGCGAACGGTGTCACCCGCAGTGACACCGAGGCTGGTGGCGACCGTGGCTGGCAGGATGACTCCTTCAGCAGTCTGCTCGAGGCTGCTGGCACAGCAGCGAAAGGCGGTGGTGTCCGTCGTGGAAATGAGATGGGTGGCAGGGCCGCTCTTTTCCGGCACTGTCGCCACGACCACCTGCCGCTGGCTGGTACGGACCAGCCGGAGTTCATCGCGTGGGCAGCTGACGATTGGGCCCGCCTCAAAAATGTCAACCATGCCGGTGAACCGGAAGCCTTCCTGCTGCAAGATGCGCAAGGCTGGCGCGGTGTTTTGATGGACCTGGCCGATGACTGCCTGGGCCGCTGGCGGCAGCAGTGGGATGTAGATCGGATGGCGGGGCATGAGGTCTCCGATGAACTGTTTGCCTGTCATGCTCAACGCGTCAGCCTTGGGGAAATCGAGATCAAAAAAATGCTTGCCGACAGCATCCCAGAAGTCACTGTGCCCGCGTTCATCGATCACGCCACGCATTTCGGCGATTACTGTTTCGGCGAAGTTTGCTGGATACTCAGCAATCAGAAGGAACCTCGACAGCGACAGCACTCGCCCGGCTCCCTGGCCCCGCATAGACGGGTGCAGGAACATACTGCCGATTTCGCTGGGGCCGTTGTGCTCTTCAACCAGATGCAGCGTGCGGATTTCTTTGTAGATGCCGAGGTCAACTGACTCGTGCACGGTGGTCTCAATCGCATAGGCATAGAAGGGCTCGAAGCCGCCCACCTTCGAAACCACACCAGCAGTGCCCACGACACGGTTGGCAGTGGTGTCTTCCAGTACCAGCAAAAGCGGCTCCCCCCGAGGCCGCCCGGAGCCCAGCCGGCCAAAGCCCTCCACCGAGTCGGCAATCCGCTGCCTGAGAAAGTCGGCATCGCGGGGCAGCGTGGTGAGGCCGAAGGTGGCCTGTCCGGCCAGCTCCAGCAGGTCATCAAGATCAGGAGGGGCAACTGGGCGAATGACTAGCATTGGGAAGCCTCCTTAAGCAGGACTTGCTCAAGCAGATTGCAGACGGCGTCGATATCGGTATCCGTGATGGCGGCAAGAGGTGGCAGGAACCGAACACGGGTCGGATTCGCACCAGCGGCAAATGCGATGACCCCTGCCTCAAACAGGGCTGATAGCAAGGCCTTCGTCCGGGCCGCCTCACCGTCAAAGGCCTGGAAGGCGATCATTCCACCGGTGCCATAGGGACCATGCACCATGCCGGGATGGTCGGCTGCAAGTGCCTTCAGGCGATCTGCAAACCGCTGGTGGATAGCAGCAACGCGGCCGTCAGGTCCGTAATACCCGCCAGACTGCAGATGCTGCAGCACCACCCGGGCAGCCATGATCGCTGAGGTGGCTGCCGTGAAGGTCTGGCTGAGCAGCCCGGGGCGGGGCGTGTAGCTGTCACGAAAGAACGTCGCACAAACCTGACTCAGTTTGCCGATCGTGACCACGTCGACCTGTTCGGCCAGACCAAACTGCTCGAACGCGAAAAGCCTTTCAAGCCGACCGAAGGTCTGCACCTCATCGACAAAGATGGCCACGCCCGCTTCACGCAGGACCTCCGTAAGGGCGGCGAAGAAGGCCGGGCTGCCGGGGTTACAGCCGCCTTCCCCCTGGACCATTTCCAGACACATGACGGCATG
>RGBY01000294.1 GCA_009919445.1 Planctomycetia bacterium | reverse complement strand
GCTCCGGGCCAGGTTGGCACCATCGAAAGGCAGTAGGAAAAGAAGATGGTGTCAAATGCCTCGGTGCGGCCGAACATGCGGCCGGCATCGAGTTGTTCCGCAAGGCCCTGGCGGAGCACGATGGGTGGGTTTTCACCCTGCGGGAGTCCTGTCCTCGTGACACTTTTTAGTGCCGTCTCGAGCATTTCATGGGAGGCATCGAGACCGTAAAGACGCCCGGTGACTGGCCGCTGGGCAAGTTTGATGAGATTCCGTGCCGTGCCGCAGCCGACCTCAAGCGTGGCAGTTTCTGGTCCGGTGACCACCTCGTCCAAGAGGCGGTCGCGGCCCAGCAGGTAGTACCGCCTAGTGAAGTCGTAGATGTGCCGGGTGAGCCGGTACATCTGGTCCATGGCTGCGGCCTGATCATGGCCGACCGCCGGACGGTTGTTCGACGATGAGACCGGCTGCCTTGAAGCAGCAGGAACAGGGGCCGCGTGGTCGGACGCCACGCGATCGGAAGCCACGGGGTCGTCGGTCATGAAGGGGTCGCAGGCGTCGTTTTCTCGTAAAGGTGAAACATGCCATAAATCGCCGAACGGTCCTGCGGGTGTAGCCGCTTTGATTCGTCGATGTTGTACCGGAACTGGCTGCCCGTCTCTGGAGAGAGTGCTTCTTCAACCGGAGAACGCTCCCCTGCCGTGCGGAAAATAACCCGAGTGGTATCGTCGCCGACTCGGGCTATCAGGCTCCAGAGGTCTTCAATGACATCAGGCGGCATCCAGTCTTGGCTGTCAAGCAGGATGAAGCTGTTGAGGGAACCTGGTTCGGCCTTTTCGAGGTACTCACCCAACGATGCGATATGGGTTTCCACCCGATCGACCCCTGAGCGGATCGTCTCGAAATTCTCTTCCTTGAGATAGTCGGGGATCGCCTTGCGGTTTTCATGGTCGTACCGACGGCCGAAGGCCTGCCAGGTGAAGTAGTTGTCGTCGAGCGGAAATCCACAGGCCAGCCGTTTGATTCGCTCGCGGTAGGTGTCGAATAACTTCTGGCCGTTCCCACCAGATTCTTCGAGCATGGCCGCATGCTGACTGGGTGGGATGCCAAGGCTGTAGACCGCAACTGGCTGCCGTCCCATCCAGCGGACAATGCGATTATTGAAAAGCGGGCCAAAGTATTCTTCGAACAGTTGTTCCTGTTCTTCCTGTGACCGTGCAGTGAGGAGTCTCGCTGGGTCGCGTCCCATCCGTCGGGCGAGCCCGTGGACCACACGGAAGAACTGCCCAAGCTTTGCCTGGTTGTAGAGGCCGCGTTTGAAGTAGCCGATACGCTTCGGGCCAACCGTCTTGCCGGGCCAGTCGGTTGACTCCCAGTACGTGCGGGTGACCGGGTCGAGTTTGTCACGAAGGTATTTGCGGTACAGCGCGAGGTTGTCTTTGTGCTGGCCGTACCCGAAGAACTGATAGAACGACTCATAGTCTGGGAGGTGCTTGGCAGCCGCCAACTTGAGCCGGGTCAGACACATGTGGTTGTCGTTGAGGTCAACTGCAACGATGCGTTTTGGCTGATGAACCAGATAGTTGAGGATGTTGCAGCCACCACTGGAAATGGTCAGCAGGCTCGACTCAGGCCCCAGTTGCAGTGCTTCGGCATCGACCCGGGGGTCTTCCCAGATCTGGTTGTAGACAAAGCCACGGAACCAGAGGGTGAACATCCGCTCAAGCAGGCCCCGCCGACTGGCTAGGCGATGATGGTGAACGGCCTTTTTGAGATTGGCTTCGGTAGAGGAGCCGGCGGCGAGCGTCGTCATGGACGGAAAACATCTCCCGGGAAACGGGTGGAGGCGAAGGATGCCCTGAGCCCGCCAAGTGTAGCCGAGGACCCCCTGTGGAGTCGATGCTCGGCAGGCGGTAGCGAAGAACAGCCCAAACAGATCAGGGCCGGCTGGTTTCGCCGGGTGCGGGCCGGGGTGGCCGCCGGCCCATTTCGGAGAGGAAAAGCGAGGTTGTCTCGACCAGTTCCGCTCGCTTGGCGGCAATTTCGCGGCGAGTCTGGGCGAGTTGCTCTTGGGTCTGTTTCGTACGGATGGTCAGCTTTTCGAGGGCCTGCCCGGCAAATTCAACGTCTTCCCGCCATGCGGCACGATCTTTGTCCAGCGCGGAGGCAGTCAATTTCTTCCGCTCCGCTTCTCGCGTGGTTGCCTCCAAAGCGAGACGGATGTGTTCCTCGTTGCTGGCAATCGTGTTCATCTCCAGAAGAATCTCGCGACGCAGGCCTTCAATGCCCTGGGCAGTCACGAGATCGCCGCCTGGTGACTCAAGTTGTATGCCCCGCAATCTGGTGAGTGCATCTGGTGACTGTTGCCCTGCCCCGGGGAGATCCTCAAACACAACCACCTCCGCCTTGTCAGAAGACCGCATGATCAGGGACCAGCGATCCCAGGCCCGCTTGTCATATTCATCCGGCATGGTGAGTGGATCGATGGTGACTTCGAGAACCCTGGCGTCAGCGGCCGAAACCTTTGTGACACTGAAGAGCCCGAGGAAACCCTCTTCGTCATCCGCGTTGAGGTTGAAGATGGCGAGTTCGGCCCCCTGGTTAATGGGCGCACTCTCTCCTCCGCCGGCCAGCGGGAGTTCCACCACAGCGCTACTGGTGACTTCGTAAAGCTCAGGTTTGTCGACAGCGATTTCAACTTCTGGTGGCTTAAAGAATGAGGTTCGCCAGTAGCGATTCCGCCAGGTTTCAAGGGCGATTTGCTCACGACGTTTGATAGCAATGGTTTCGTCGAGTGCCTTCAATGACTGGCTGAGCGATTTTTCCAAGGTAGCCTGGTCGAGCACCTCAAGCTGATACTTCGTGACGTTTTCGGGAATGCCTGCGGAAGCATCGGCAACGACGTAGTAGTCGACTCCCCGAGAGATTTTGTCAGTAATGACGCTCCCGACTGCTTCAATCT
>RGBY01000293.1 GCA_009919445.1 Planctomycetia bacterium | reverse complement strand
AGAAAGCCCCCGGTGGAAACCGGGGGACACGCAACACCTACCGCATCGCAGCACAGTCAACCGTCAGCCAACCAGTATTACGAAGAGTTCTTTCGGGCCATGGGCACCGAGAACCAAAATGCGTTCGATGTCGCCCGTCCGGCTGGGGCCCGTGATGAACGAGAGTAGGCTCGGCATCTGGTTTTGATACCGCTGCCGGACCTGATGCAGCGCATCGCCCAAGGTTGCCACCACCGACTCAACCGGTGCAACCACAATGTGAACCGGCGGTAGCACCGAAAGCGCCCGCCCTCCACCCGTGACACTCGAAACCAAAATGGAGCCAGTTTGGGAGATGAGCGACTCACAGGCGCTGATGCCGGCATCGCACGCCTCGAGTTGCCGCTTATCAAAGCCGGGATCATCAACAGCGTAGGTATCGCAACCTGCAGCGGTCACACCCGCCGCCACCACCGGATCAACCTGCGGGTGTCGATGCCAGGCCACCCGCTGCCAGTTCCGCTGCTGAACAAGCTCGGCCACGACCACCGCCGCAGCCGCAGCATCAGGCACCCGGTGCACGCTTGCCCGCAGTTTTTCCAGATTCGCGGTGAGAATTTCCAGCCGCTCATCAGGGGTTTCACCACCATCAGGCAGCCAGGGTCGGGCCGCCGCCTCCGGAAGAACCGTCAGGCTTGGCAGGCCTGTTGCCGAGTCCTCTCCTGCTGGCGCTGAACTGGGAGACACCATCTCGCCAGCCAGGTCCGTCTGGAGATGCGGCAGTGGGGCGGGCACCTGCAAGGCCTCGCGGACCCGAGCCATGATCGTCTCGCGGGCATCAGCATTCCGCTGGGCTTCAGTTCCTTCAGCAGTCATTGGCACTTCCCACGTTTCATGTCTTGCGGTTTTTCCAGGCCGCCCGAAAGCTCTGTGGGGGAGCCGCCGGCAGGTCACGGGTCTCCAGCCACTGCCTCATCAGCGGCGGTCGTAGCCGTTTGACTAGGCTCAGCGTTCGACGAAAAATCCAGCCGCCACCGGCAAATAGCCAAGGCCGACGGGCGACCTGCACGAACAACTTGTGCCCGAGCTTTTCCAGCCGGCTTGGCGCTGTGCGGGCCGCATTCCGCCGGTTGTGCAAGAGGTGGTGATGAATATCAATCCTGACTGGACAGGCATCGGTGCAGGCACCACAGAGCGAACTTGCCCCCGAAAGATGATTCCAGTCGGCCAGCCCACGTAAATGCGGCGTGATCACGCTGCCAATCGGACCCTGATAGGTTGTCCCGTAGGTAAAGCCACCAACATTCTTAAAGATGGGGCAGACATTCAGGCAGGCTCCACAGCGAATGCAGTGCAGGGCATCTCGCTGCTCAGGATCAGCCAGCAGGGCTGTCCGCGAGTTGTCGAGCAAAACCAGATGCATCTCGTCGGGGCCGTCTACCTCGCCAGCACGACGCGGGCCAGCATACAGCGTGTTGTAACAGGTGAGTGGCTGGCCAGCGCCGGCAGTGGCCAGCATCGGCAGCAGCACGGCAAGGTCATCGAGATTCGCCACGACTTTCTCAATGCCTGACAGGGCAATATGGACCCGAGGAAGCGCTGCTGTCAGCCGGGCGTTGCCCTCATTTTCAGTGATCGAAATCTGGCCGGTCTCAGCGACCAAAAAGTTTGCCCCAGTGATCCCGACATCGGCATCGACGTAAAGCTGCCGCATGTAGCGGCGGGCGATCATCGTCAGTTCTTCGGGGCTGTCTGTTGGCTCACTCCCCAGATGTTCCTTGAACAGGTCACTGATCTCGTCCCGGCGGACATGCATGCAGGGGAAGACAAAGTGATAGGGGGGCTCACCCCGCAGCTGCTGAATGAACTCACCAAGATCACTCTCCACCACGCCAAAGCCTTCTGCTTCCAGCAGGGCATTGAGATGAATCTCTTCACTGGTCATGCACTTGCTTTTGACAATTGCCTTCGCCTTTGCAGCACGAACCAGCCGCAGGATGACCTCTCGGGCCTCATTGGCGTCTCGGGCCCAGTGAACCTGCCCGCCAGCCGCCTCGAAATTGGCCACAAACTGTGGCAGCAACTGGTCGAGCCGGTTGACCGACGACCACTTCGCGAGACTGGCCGCATCCCGGGCATGTTCCCAGTCCCGAAACCTTGCCTTCTGGGCATCGCGATTGACGTAGTAGCCACCCAGGGCCTTTCGCACGAAGAGCCGGTGGCCAAGATCACGAACATGGGCGCTGGCAGCTGAAAGAAACCGCTTCTTCGCAAGCCGTGGTGGCGTCTCTACCGGGCTACCGCTGGTGGCCGGAGGCGATTCAGGAGCAGGGGGGGAGATCGTTGCCATGCCCTTACTATAGACGCCCTGCCGGGGAATCGCAGCCACCAGTTGTCCGCGAAAGACAAGACCCAAAAAGGCTGTTTTCTCCCGGTAGTTCCCCCGTTTTCGCGCAACCTTAAACGGCACTGCATTTCTCGGTACGATAGGGGTCAGACGCATCCTGCCGTCGGCACTGCCGTTTCCTCGGCTGCTTCCGGGGCATGAACGCGTTCGGGAATGACCAAAAGGAACCGAGTGAATGGATCAGATGATCTCACCTGAGGGGCTCTCTCGCCTCATTTGGCTAGGTGGCTGCTGGGCCATGCTCTGCGTCATCTGGGCGGCGACAGCCCTTTGGATTGCCAAGGATGCCGAAGACCTTTTGCCAAACCCTATGCCCTGGACGCTCGGATTTGTTGCCGGCGGGAGCGGCCTGTTCCTGATCAGTTTCATGTGGGGCATTGCGATGCTTCCCCTGTTCTGGCTGATCTACGCCGGTGGCCTGACGGGTTACATCCTTGTTCGCGATAAGCGAGCGCCTGCTCAGGAAAAGATTGTCAGCGCTGCATTCGCCAAGCGGATACTCTTCGGTGTTGCCAAGTCACTCGGGCTTGAGGAGAGCATCAAGCAACTCTTGAACAA
>RGBY01000292.1 GCA_009919445.1 Planctomycetia bacterium | reverse complement strand
CAGACTGCTCATTCCGTGGAAAGGCGACCCGCCAGACTGGAGCCCCGGCCAGTCGCGTACGGCGTTCGAAGTGGGTTCGGTAGGGTGTCTCCGGTCCGCCAGGCGACTCTTCAGTGGAGGGGCCATAGAGCCCAGTCGCGTTTGTCGCTGAAACAGCCTCCTCAAAATATTCCTCGACATCGGTCCAGATGTGAAGCCGTCCGTTGTGAGGCAAGATGCGGGCCGCATGCCGGAGAAAGATCGGGTTGAGAATTCGGCGTTTCCGGTGGCGGGCCTTCCACCAAGGGTCAGGAAAGTAGACATGCACGCCAGCGACGCTCTGGTCAGGCAGGAGTGACCGGACCAGATGCATGGCATCGCCGTGGATGATCGCTCCATTGGTCACGGCAGCCTGGGCGAGTTTGCCAGCAGTCATCCGGGCGTATCCGCCACTAACCTCAATGCCCAAGAAGTTTCGCGTAGGATCAGCCGCCGTGGCTGACACGAGAAACATGCCCTTGCCGCAGCCAACTTCGAGTTCAACAGGTCCCTCGTTGACGAAGAGGCTCGAAGGATCGAGCCGATCGGGTAAGGCGCTCAGGCGCAAGAGATGCCCAGAGAGATCGAGGTCTGCCGGCGGCTTCTTCGGTGGACGGCGTGGCATGACAGGCCGTCAGGCAGAAGGGGCGTGCGGCTGAGAAGCGCCAGGCTGGCCGGCACCGGTGAGAAAATCAACCGGCAACGGGACACCTTTGATCATCCCGTCCACCACAATGCTTTCGTTGACCAGTCCCTGAAACCGGCAGACGATCATGGCTTTGGGGCGTACCCGGACACGCTGGACGGCGATCACGAGCCGGTCGCCGGGGCGGACCGGCTCGCGGAAGCGGACTTCTTCCAGACCACCAAAGCCGATCATTTCGGCTTCAAGCAGCCGGTATTTCTGCGAGAAGTAGCTCGACAACTGAGCCGCTGCCTCGCACATAAGAACGCCGGGCATCAGCGGTACCGCCGGGAAGTGGCCACGCACCCAGAAATCATCATCACCGGTATCTTTGAACCCGACGCAGAGGCCACGCTCAAGGTCTTCGTGGACAATCGCGGTGAGTTGCTCCATCTCGAACCGCTGCTGGTTGTAGCGGCGAATCTCATCGATGTCGGCGACGACATGATGAAGATCGTATTCACTGGGATGGATGATGAAGTCGCGGGGGGGCACGGCAGCGTTCTCCCGAAGGACACGACGGAATGGGGGAAATCTCGTCCAAGGAAACAGCCTGAGGGCTGCTGCTGTCAGACCTTAGGTCTTGATGTGCTTCCGCTTGGCCTTCCGGGCCTTGCTATTGGCAGGTCGAGAGCCGTGGTTGGCTTTTTTCAGATTTCGGTGCGGCTTGGACATCAACAGGTCTCCACATGTCCGGACAAAAAGAGCTCGGCAGCAAAAGCGAGCGATCTCTCACTCTACCATGGTCCCGGCTGCGGTTCTATGGTGGTGGGATGTTGGCCGGGGAGCCGGGAAAAGGCCGGTTCAGCGGCCCTGCTTGGGGTGCTCGAGGCCGTTCCTCTCAGCCTCCAGGGCTTCACGAACAGACGTCCGCAAGATGTCGACAAAGCTCGCCATCAGGAAGCCGAAAAGTCCGCCCAGTACCCCGCAGGAGAGCCCGCCCAGCAGGGCTCCAGCCAGGGAAGCTGATGTCAGCAGACGCAGTGCGATCACTCCTGCACTACTTCCGATCAGCCCCCCAATGGTGACTGAAACGGGGAGCAGAAGGCCAATGCGGGAACGCCGTTCCAGGTGGGTAGGAGGCGTCGCTGGAATTTCGGCAGATTCAAAGCCTCCGCCGCGGCGGGCCAGATCGCGATCGGTCGCCTCCTGCATGCGGGTGCCGATGGCATTCCCGGCAACGTGCATGGCAATACTGCCAGCCACCACGGCTGCCGCCAGCCAGCCGGCCAGTCCCAGCCAGTTGATGGCGGCGAAGGCGATGGCCAGTCCGGTTGCGAGCCAGAAAAAAGTCGACAGTCGCATCGGCAGCGGAGCGGGGGAGAGGACAGGGACGAATCGAGGCAGCCAGCGTGCCGTCACTCAACGGCTTCTTCAGTGTAGATCGGTAGCAGCCGGTAGTAGACCTCGAGCGTCAAAATTGCCAGGGCTGTGTGGGCCAGCCGGCCGGCTGGGGCAAGATGCCGGTCGCGGGCGGCATCCTTGCTGGTGGCCCTCGGGTCGAAGAGATACCAGCTGCCAATCTCGCAGGGGGCAGCCCCGAAGGCTGGGTGATCAGCCTGCATTCGACTGGTCTCGGTCACTTGCATCTTCACGAGGTAGTCACGATTGCGACGGTTCCAATGGGTCCAGGCCGGATGCTTGGTCTGGAGCAGAATCTGGGCGAGGTAGAAGTTGCGGTAAAGCTGGAGGGCAGGGTGGGTCTTTGACTGCAGTAACTGTTCGATGCCTTCCATCAGCCGCGGGTCATTGCGACGCCAGCCGGTATAGAGGCGGCAGAGGAGCCCAATCGCCGAGGTGCACTCATTTGGTTCGCGGGTGGTCGAATTCGCAAACGATGCCAGGTAGTGGTAGCGAGTGAAGTCTCGGGCGTTAGCCTCGGCATGTTCGCCCACCAGTCGGGCGCGGCCGGGGCGGGCTGGTGCCGGAGGAGTGAGGCTTGTCAGGAAGCGATCGACCTGCCGGAAAATGTCTGAGTGGACTGGTAGCCCAGTCAGCTGGCAGCTCTTCAGGGCGATCACCTGCCAGCCGGTGACGGTGATGTCACCAGGCTGGCCGAGTTCGTATCGCCAGCCTCCCAGTGGATGCTGGTGCCGGGCGAGAAACGTCGCCAAGGCGGCGGTGTAGCGTTTCAGATCAGGGTCACCTGTCATCCCGAAGGCTTCGGCCATCACGAGAGTGGTCATGCCGTAGCCGTAGAGATCGCCAGTGAAGGTGGGCACAAAGTCAGGATCGTCTGGGTGGAGTTCCTTCAGTTCAATGTCGA
>RGBY01000291.1 GCA_009919445.1 Planctomycetia bacterium | reverse complement strand
GGCCGTGGTGGTCGCCAGCTGTCCCGAACGCTGCCACACAGGCGGTAGTTGTCTTGGCCGGGCATGCGGCAGTGGTGCTCTGGCCGCCGCTGGTGGTGGCTGCGGTGGCCTGGGGCGGCCCGGCCGCGCTGGCGGCAGGGAGCGTGGCTGCCAGCGTGGCCGGTGGCGTCGGTCTGGTGTCGCTCGGCTGCATTCTGGCGGCCCTTGCCCGGGCCCGGGGTGAAACGGTGCTGGGAATCGGGCTTTGCCTGCTTTTCTGTGTGCTCTGGGGGGTTGTTTCGCAGCTGCTGTGAGGCTAGCGGCAGGGCTAAACGAGTCCTCTCTGGCTTTTGTTAACCGCCCTTCCCCTAAGGCTTGTCGGCGGCTGGGAATTCACATTTTCGCCTGTATTGCCGCTCGTGTTGGTGGCTGCCAGCCCCGCGATCCCGCCGGCGGAAAACGGCAAAAGCAAGGGGCTGCTTCTCCAAAAAAGTTGATGTTGAGAAATCTGCGAAGGGTTGAGACACTGCGGAGCCTGAGGATTGCGAGGGCGAAAGACTTCAGCGATCATCGGTGCCGGATGAATCCGGTGGATATGGGTGAGGCCCGCAAGGAGTGTGGGCATTTCCCGTGCGTGAAGACGAATGCCGAAATATGAATGCAAGGAGAGCATCAGTGAACGGAATGACGACCGCTCGTGACCCTATTCACGGCCTGGCGGATGGTCGATCGTGTGCCGGAACCGGTCGGCAACGCCTCGGTGTTGCCTGGGGCTTGCTGGCAGCACTCGGTTTGGTGGCCTGTCAGGCACAAGCTGCTGAACCTGCCTTTCCCCCGAGCCAGACGATCTTTCCCGATACCACTGTGGGCTGGATGAGCATTGCTGATCCGCTGGCGTTCCAAGAGAGTTTTGACCGCACTCAGTACGGCAAGCTTCTGCAAGACCCAAATCTCGAGCCGTTCGTCAAGAGTTTCCGTGAACAACTTTCCAAAGCCGGCAAACAGCGGCTTGGCAAGTTAGGGCTCACGCTGGAAGACCTTGGTGAGGTTCCCGGTGGTGAAATTGCCATGGCGGCCATCGTGCCCGAGGAAGGCCGGCTGGCGACTGTCCTGCTGGTTGACACAACCGGGCATGAAGCCGAGACGGAAAAACTTCTCGAACAGATTGATGCTCGGCTTCTTGAGCAGGAGGCAGAGCGGCTCGCTGACTATGAGGACATTATTCGTGTTTATCGCCTACCGCCAGAACCACCGCGTGCCGGTGAGGAAGACGACTCACCAGAACCACAGGAACGCTTGGTGGCTGTTGTGCACGACGACGCCTCGTTGGTGGTTGGTGACGATCCCGTGCAGGTACACCATGTTTTGACAGTGCTTGAAACAGGCCGCCAGGATTCCCTCGCCACTCACGCAAGTTTTATCAAGGTCGACGAGCGGTCCCGAGAGGGCATGCCAGAAGAAGCCGCTTCCCTGCGCTGGTTTGTTGACCCATTTGTCTTCGCGTCTGCCTACAAGGCAGCCAATCCGCCTCGGGAACGCCGTAAGGGCCCCGACTACGTCGAGATTTTAGCCCGGCAGGGTTTCGACGCCGTCAAAGCGATTGGTGGCTCCCTCGTTTTCGGAGAAGGCAACCATGAGATGCGGCATCAAACGGTTGTCTACGCCCCTCCCCTTCCCGACCGTGACCCTGAGTCGTTTGACCGGTATGACCTTGCGGCCCGGATGCTGAGGTTTCCTGATGCCGATCAGATCGAACCGCCGACCTGGGTGCCTGCCGGTTCGTCTAGTTGGTCAGCCATGCAGTGGGACATTCAGGCAGCGTTCCAGTCGGCGGAGTCTCTGGTCGATGACGTCATCGGCGAGGAAGGTGTTTTTGACGATGTGATCGCGTCGCTCAAGGAAGATCCAGATGGCCCTCAGATTGACGTGGAAGCCGACTTGATTGCCTGTCTCGGGCAGCGGGTGGCGATGCTCAGTGATTACGTCGAGCCAATCGACATTGAGAGTGACAGGCTTGTCATTGCCATTGAGGCAACTGATCCTGAGCGTGTGGCTGCGACCGTGGCCAAAAGCATGGGGACTGATCCAGACATGCAGCGGATTGAGTCGCACGGGGTGGTGATCTGGGAGGCAATCGACCGGACCATGGAAATCCCCAAGCTTGAAATTGAAACCCCTGGTGGAATTGTTGCCCACGCCGATCACGAGGAAGATGATCAGCACGATCATCGCCGTCGGCTGCGGGAGAAGGAAGAAAAACTGTTGCCTCACTCAGCAGTGACAGTTGCGCACGGCCACCTGTTGATTGCCTCGCATCGGGATATTCTGGAGCGGGTGCTGACAACTGTTGACAGCGCTGATTCCCTTGCCGTGATGTCCGATTACGAGCGGGTCAATGCTGAACTGAGCCGGCTCTATCCAGGTCCGGTTGCGTTGCGAGGATTTGCCCGATCAGACGACTCGATTCGGCCGGCGTACGAAATGCTCAAAAGCGGCTCGATGCCGAAATCCAAGAGCGTGACCGGTCAGATCCTCAATAGTCTGCTTGGAGATGGTGAGCCGGGCAGTGTCCGGGATCAGAAAATTGATGGCAGCACGCTGCCGGCTGGTTGCTAGGTGGAATGACACTGGCTCGGCCTGAGGTTATTGCCGAAGAACAGAGTCAGGAAGTGGCCAGCCGCCCTGAGGAACCAGTAACGGAGTGACCCTGGGACTCTTTCCAGCCATTCAGTTACGTTCGCGTGCTGAGTCAATAACAGCCCAAAACGGGTGTTGGTAATCGCACCGAGTTCGGAGGTCTTCCAGCAAGACATCAAGATCGGGAGTAACTTCCCCTTGATGCAGCCGGCGGCCACCAAGAGAAACACTTACCGGCCTCTTGAAATCGACAACCTCGGGAGAGAGCCAGACTCGCACCCGAT
Organism: Planctomycetia bacterium; assembly: GCA_009919445.1. GTDB lineage: Bacteria > Planctomycetota > Planctomycetia > Pirellulales > UBA1268 > UBA1268. The sequence goes on along the minus strand of RGBY01000291.1, from coordinate 69 downwards.
CAGCGCCACAGCGTGCCGTGATTCGGTTGGCTGAACTGGCTTTTCCGAAGAGGCTGAATGGCCGGATTG
>RGBY01000030.1 GCA_009919445.1 Planctomycetia bacterium | reverse complement strand
TAGGCGTCAGCGAGACCAGCCAGGCCGGCAACGTAGTCCGCATCGTCTCCTTTTTTCTCACCCGGGTTGAACCGCACGTTCTCCAGCACCAGCACGCCACCCTCCGGCAGGGCCGCCGCCTTGGCCGCTGAGTCCGGCCCACCGGTATCAGCTGCCAAGGCCACTGGCTTGCCCAGTAGTTCACCTAGCCGGGCAGCAACTGGGGCCAGCGAGAGAGACGGATCGGCGGCCCCCTTCGGCCGGCCCAGATGGCTCATCAGCACCGCCTTGCCACCACGATCAATGATGGAGGTGATCGTCGGCAGGGCCATGCGAATTCGTCGGTCATCAGTGATCGCTCCGCTGTCGTCCTGCGGCACATTGAAGTCGACACGGACGAGAATAGTCTTACCGGCGGGATCAAAATCGGCGATCGACTGCTTGGCCATCGGATACGGCTCCTGGTGAAAAACGGGGGCTTGTCTCGAACTTCACCCGTATTTCACAACAGCCAGCGTCACACCGCAAGGCTCATGCCGTTCCTCCGGCATCAGTCAGCACCCACGCGTTTCCCGTAGACCTTCACATTCGTGAAGTCGTTCATGTCGTCGAATGAGCCGATGCCAATTCGTCCGGCAGTGAACCTCCGATCGGTTGCCTCCATCAGCGGCTGTGCCATGTCATCAAAATAGACCGCAATCCGACCACTGGCTGTGTCTCGTTCGAGTTTCACGTGGTGCCAGCCATCGTCCCAGGGGACACGTCTGGTGTTCTGCGTGAGCGGCCGCCGCGGGGCTCCATCAACGATCATGATCTGGCCGCTGTTGGGATCGGGTCTGGCCCCGAGGTGAACATAGTAGAAATGCTCCGGGTCGCGATAGTTGAAGAACACACAACAGTCGCGGTGATTTCCAGTATCACGGGTACTTCTAACCTCGAAGCTAATAACCGTGTCGGTGAGTTCCAGATCTTTCACCAGTGCAATATTGTGGGGGCTGCGGACGGCGGGCTGATAGTCACTCTTGCGGCGATTGAGCCCCCAGACCGCACGGTCACCGTCACGGGAGAGCGTCCAGGCGGCCGGATCGGTTGGCTCCCAGCGGTCGGCTCCCCCAGCAAAGGTTTCCAAAAAAATGGGCCGATCAGGCTGGTGATCCTGATCCTCAGCAAGCCCATGGTCCACTGCAAGGCCACCACAAACCACCATGCACAGAAGCCACGCACGCAATCGATGTCGGTCAATCATTTGAGTCCTTCAAGTATGCTAAAAAAGGTTGGTCCTGCCGGGACACCTACTGGAACAATAGAGCGAGATCTCTTGAGTGTGTCCCAATGAGCTATGCCCACCATCCCTTCACACGTCCAGCTGCTACTCGACTCCTTTGCCCAGTTGCTCGGCCGAGAGTTGATTCCTCGCGAGGGTTCGGAGGCTGAGCAGGCTGAGCAACTCTTTCAGGCTCCCTTCGTGGTTGTCTCCCACGGCACCGAGGCCGACCCGATTCTCAATTACGGCAATGCTGCCGCACTCGCCCTCTGGGAGATGTCGTGGGAAGCCTTTACTCAGACCCCCTCCCGACTCACCGCTGAGCCGGTTCACCGAGAGGAACGGGCTGCTTTGTTGGCACGGACCTCTGAGAATGGCTATGTAGATGATTATTCCGGTATTCGGGTCACGAAAAGTGGCCGCCGCTTCCTAATCGAACAGGCGATTGTCTGGAACCTTACCGACTCCACTGGCAGTCGCCGTGGCCAGGCTGCCTGCTTCGATTCTTGGACACCGCTCGATTCGTAAGGATCTTGCGGGACAGCACATCTGTCTAGCACATCTGTCCGTCCAGCAAACCAGACCAGCAAACCAGAAAAACGCTTTCACCTCCCAGACCATCCCGACCCAGGTGCATTCATGACTCGCATGTTTCTTGCCATATTCCTGTTCGTGTTCGTGTTCGTCGCAGGGCCAGCCGCAACGTCTGCCACGCCACCCAACGTCATCTACATCTTGGCTGATGACCTCGGCTACGGTGATCTCTCTTGCTATGGCCAGGAAAAGATCACGACGCCTGCCATCGACCGCTTGGCCAGTGAGGGCATGAAATTTACCGGCCACTATTCCGGCAACACGGTCTGCAGCCCCTCCCGAGCCGTCCTCATGACCGGTCTGCATTCTGGCCACTGTGCTATCCGCGGCAACGGCTCAGAAGAGAAAAACGTCAGGCTGCAACTGGAGGATGTTGTGCTGCCTGAACTTTTCAAGGCGGCCGGATATGCCACTGGAGCCTTCGGCAAGTGGGGGCTGGGCATCACAACCGCCGAAGGCCGTGGTAATCCGCTCAACCATGGCTTTGATGAGTTCTACGGCTGGAAGAGCCAGACGATTGCCCATACCTATTACCCAAGCAGCGTTGTCCACAACGGCAAGGAGTTGCCGCTTGAAAAAGGCACCTATGTCCATGACCTGATCATGAGCCAGGCCCGCGAGTTCATCCGGCTGCAGGCTGAAGCGAAAAGGCCGTTCTTCTGCTATATCCCCACCGCCGTCCCGCATGCCGCCATGCATGCACCGAAGGCCCTGCATGAGAAATGGCGGAAGAAGTTCCCTCAATTCGACAAAAAAACTGGGAAGTACGGAGCTGGCCCTGGCGAAACCTGCCCTGATGTGATCAACCCGATTGCAGGCTTTGCCGCAATGATGGAACACCTCGACAACGAGGTCGGTCGAATCCTCGACCTGCTGGCTGAACTCGGTATCGATGACAACACTCTCGTCATGTTCGCCAGTGACAATGGTGCCCATCGAGAAGGTGGCCACGATCCGGCGTTTTGGAACTCAACCGGCGGGCTCCGTGGTTACAAACGGGACATGCATGAGGGGGGCATCCGCTCACCCCTGCTGGCCCGCTGGCCTGGTACCATCAGGCCCGGCTCCACCAGCGACCACCTCAGCGGCTTCTGGGATATGCTGCCAACGATGGCCGAACTGGTTGGCCAGCCGATCCCTAAACCCTGTGACGGCATTTCCTTTCTGCCGACACTACGGGGTGCCCCAGAGCAGCCAGAACACGACTATCTCTACTGGGAGTTTCACAAGGGCAGCAAGCCCTTCTCCCAGGCGGTTCGCCTTGGCCAGTGGAAGGCTTACCAGGAAACCGGCAAGCCGCTTCAGCTTTTTGATCTGGTAGCCGATCCGTTTGAAAAGACTGACCTCGCCAGTAAAAAGCCCGCCATCGTCAGCCGCATCAAGCAGATTTTCACCGAGGCTCATAAGCCGATTCCGGCGACTCCCTGAACCAGACGCATGAAAAAGGCCCGTGCTGATCGACTCATTTTTGGAGTCGACCAACACGATGAACGCACCTTCCGTGGAGAGGTGAGTCAGCGACTAGACGTCAAGATTCTTGACGTCTAGGGCATGCCGTTCAATGAATTCTCGCCGGGGCTCAACCTTTTCGCCCATCAGGACCCGGAAGAGATCGTCGGCCGCTGCCGCATCTTCCATGGTCACCCGTAAGAGCGTGCGATTGGCTGGGTCGAGTGTTGTCTCCCGGAGTTCTTCCGCGTTCATCTCACCAAGGCCTTTGAAGCGGGTGATGGAGAGGCCCTTCTCACCAGCACGCCTGACTGCCGTGAGCAAACCGCGGAGATCCTCGATGCCAATCTCGTTTTCCCCACGGCGGAGCAGGTAACGTGGCTCTTCGGTACCAGTTCGATCCTCTGGCAACAGGCTGTCAACGCCAAATCCCATCGATTCGAGCTCTTTTAGCCCGGCATTGATGCTGCGAACCTCGTGGAGATCGATCACGATCAATTGTTGTTCTGCCGCAGCTGGGTCAGCGGCTCCACCCCCACCCGCCTTGTTTTCGTCAGCCTTGCCAGCCTGGAGTTCGCCTCCAGTAGCTGCTTCCTTGCTTTCAACGAAGGCTTCCAGTTCATCGCGACTGATAAACCAGTGCTCTTCGGCGCCGAAGAAGACATGGTACATCGGCAACTTCCCACTGCTCTCCTCACGGCGTCCGGCATGATCCCGCAGGCTAATTCCCCGGCGTTCGAGTGCCAGCAGAGCGTCTTCCAGGCCGGCAAGCGTACGACAGAGCTTCTGCATCTGTTCGCCAGCAATCTCCCGGCCATCGCCGGGCAGAAAAATACCTTCGCCAAGACCCTGATCGAGCAACTGGTTTTTCATCTCTTCTTCAGTCTGCACGTAATAGGTCTGCTTCCTGCTGCGGACCCGGAAGAGGGGCGGCTGGGCAACGTAGACATGCCCTGCCGCCACCAGTTGGTACATCTGCCGGTAAAAGAAGGTGAGCAGCAGCGTACGAATGTGTGAGCCATCGACGTCGGCGTCAGTCATGATGACAATCTTGTTGTACCGCCGCTTCCCCAGATCGGCCTCCGGTCCAATGCCGGCACCGATTGCTGAGATCACGCTGCGAACCTCTTCGTTGGCCAACACCTTGTCCTCACGGCTCTTGTAGGCATTGATGATTTTTCCGCGCAGCGGAAGGATCGCCTGATATTCACGCAGCCGGCCACCTTCGGCACTTCCGCCGGCCGAGTCACCCTCGACCAGATAAAGTTCGCAGTTCTCAACATCTTTACTGGTGCAGTCTCGGAGTTTGCCGGGGAGGCCGCCACCCGACAGGGCCCCCTTTCGTTCCCGCAGCAGGGCCTTTGCCTTTTGGGCCGCTGTTCTCGCTTCGGCGGCAAGCACACCCTTTTGAACAATGGCCTTCGCGCTCTTGGGATGTTCTTCCAGATACTTCCCGAGAAATTCGCCAACAGCCGAGTTGATGATGCTTTCGACTTCGCTATTGCCGAGTTTTGTCTTGGTCTGACCTTCGAACTGCGGGTGAGGGACGCGGACACTCACCACGGCCGTCAGCCCCTCGCGAATATCGTCACCCGTCGGAATCAGGTCCTTATAAATGCCGGCCTTCTTCCCATAGGCGTTGATGCTTCGCGTGAGGGCCGACCGGAAACCGGAAACGTGAGTTCCCCCCTCGTTGGTTGAGATATTGTTCACGTAACTGTGAACATTTTCTGTGAACTCCCCGGTGTACTGCAGGGCGATATCCCAGGAAACTCCTTCGTTCTCACCTTGCAGGGAAATGACATCGGGATGGATTGCATCACTGGATCGATTCAGCCACTCAATGAATTCTTCGACGCCCCGTTGGTAGTAATACTCCTCCGTTTGCCCACTGGCAGCTTCCGTGAAGACGATCTTCACACCGGAGTTAAGGAAGGCAAGTTCCTGTAGTCGCCGCGAGAGGATATCCCACGAGAATTTCGTCTGTGGAAAAATCTGTGGGTCCGGCTTGAAGGTCGTCTTTGTTCCCGTCCCAGTCGCGGTCCCCATTTTCCGGACTGGTCCAGTGGGCTCACCCCGCTGGTATTCCTGCTGCCAGACATGGCCTTCGCGGGAGACCTCAACCTCACACCACTCGGAGAGGAAGTTGACCACCGTGACACCGACACCGTGCAGGCCTCCGGAAGTCTGATAGGCCCCTTTTTCGAACTTCCCACCGAACTTGAGCACGGTCATCACCCCTTCAAGGGTTGAGACCTCCCGGTCCATCTCCTCTGACAGCTGCTCGTGAATGTCGGTGGGAATACCCCGGCCATCATCCTCAACGGTCACACTGCCATCGACATTCACCGTCACGGTGACCCGCTTCGCATACTCTGCCATGCATTCATCAATTGAATTATCAACAACCTCATAGACGAGGTGATGAAGGCCTCGAGCGGTGTTGTCACCGATGTACATCCCGAACCGTTCTCGCACATGTTCGCGGTCTGAGAGATGCTTCAAATCTTTGCTGTCATAGCCCGATGTGCTTGAGTCATCGGCAGGCGTGGGAGTGGCGTCGGCCATGGTCATCTTTCAGCAGAGGGGAGGGTGGGAATGAAAAGAAGCAGCCAAGAACAGATTCAGTCTTGTCCGGCATCGATTAACAGACGACAACGAATATCGGTAATTCCTTCGGCAGGCACTTTTGTCTGCAGTTTTTTCAGGAGTTCGCGCTTGTGAAATCCCATTTCTTGAATCAGGGCTGAGTGGCTGACAAAAACCTCGAGCACACCTCGCCGTACGGTCCCTGGCTGAGAACTTCCCTGCAGGCTGGCGGGGGCGACCTCGCTCCAGGCACTCCGCAGGGCATCGCTGCCCTGCTGTCGGTCGTAGCCCGTCCGGGCCATGAGCCGGGTAATCAGGCTGCCAAGTGAGCGGGGATCGTTCATCAGACCGGTTTCCCAGCATGGCGATCGGGAAGGAAAAAGGCATAGTGAGGACCGCCGTTGTTCAGTCAGCCGCCAAGGGCATGACGCAGTAGGCGTATCCATCCTCGGTGCGGCAGACGCAGGCGCTCTGACCGTCAGTCAATTCAACGGCGATGGTGGTTGCTGGATCGAGTACCCGCAAAAACTCATTGACAAACCGTGGATCAAGTTTGATCTGCACGGTTTCACCAGCGTGTTCAATCGGCATCTCTACGCGACTCTGGCCACTTTCAGCCGATTGCCCCGACAACACGAGCTGCCCTGCCTCGAAGGAGAAATCGACCCCCTTCGACTGTTCACTGGTGACAATGGCAGCCTGCCGAACAGCGGAGAGCAGGGGGCCTGCAACGAGCTTCACCGTAACTGCTTCAGGACGATCAGGAAAAACATCTCGCCACCGTGGAAACCGCCCCTCAACAAGCCTGGCTGAAATGGTGGTCTGCCCGGTCTGAATCAGAATGTCACTTCCCTGCAACGCGAGTTTGACAGAGCTTTCGGCATCACCCAGGCTCCGTTCAATGAGTTGCATGGCGCGGGCCGGCACAATTGGCTGGGTCGCCGGTGGCTCGCCCCCTTGAACAGTTGCTGGCCCTTCCATCTTGGCCAGCCGCCGGCCATCAGTCCCCACGGCAATCACGCTGCTGTCAGTCAGCTCCACCAGAACGCCACCGAGGGCATACCGGCTTGACTCGTTGTCAGTTGCAAAAACCGTTCGCTTGACCAATTCTCGAACCAGTGGCGTTGCCAGTTCGAAACAGGCATCGGCAGGAAAACTGGCGACTGATGGAAACTCTAGGGGATCCTCTGCTGGCAGCCGGAACTGGCTTCGCGCCGCTTTCACGACAGTGGCATTCCCATCGGACTCAATTTCGAACTGGGTTCCGGGGGGGCTCTCGCGGACGATCGCCATGAGGCGGGCACTCGGAAGCAGCACGCTTCCGGCCGCTGAGGTCTCAACCCCTTCCACCTCTGTGCGGACGCCAATCTCGAGATCGGTCGCTGAAAGCACGGCGGCAGTCCCATCAACCTCAAGTTTCACATTCGCAAGAACAGGCTTCGGTGATCGGGCAGGAACAACGGCTGCCGCCGTTTGCAGTGCCGCCAAAAGCGGTTCACGTGTGCAACGCAGATTCATGTAATCGCGATTTCCACGAGGATAAAAAACCGGAAAAACGTTTGCTCCCGAGGCCTGCCGCTGACGCTCGACCACAAGCTGGTGAGCGTCTGGCGACTGCCATCTGGAGACCCCTCAATCTACCCGATTTTGGAGCCCTCCGCAGGGTGCCTCAGAACACGATTTTTTCAGGGAATTCGCAGCCCACCCCACCGGGCGAGATCGCTCGACTCGCCGGCACGAAAGGCTGCCGTTTCTTTTCTGATAGTTATGAATAAAAGAAAAAGAGAAGTAGGAAGCAGGAATATTCGTATCCGTACCAGTAACAGTGATTCAGGGACGTTTCGCCAGATTTGGTTCAGAAAGGAGTGTCCAGAAAAGGCTTGGAAGTTTTCAAAAAGCACTTTATCAGCATTCAAAAGCCTCTATGGGGCTATCGTCACTGCATTTGTGACTGGTGGAAGAAATGCCAGTTCATGGTTGTGAAAGCTGTTTGTCGTTTGTCATTTCCCCAGTGGAAAGCCTGCCGTGAAAGGTTCTGAATGCTGTCCCTGCGAGGTGATCTGGCCGCTGGGATGGCTGTTGCTGGCATGTGGCTTGGATGAAGAATCGGGGCAGGGAGGGCGACAACGATCTGCCTCCTGTCCGTCGGACGTGTCAGCATCGACAGAACCGACATTCTGGCGACAGCTGGAGTGACATGATCTCACCCGCTCATGAGCGTCGCGGCGGTTGCCCAGTCAGGTGTTCGATCATGGCAGCGAAATCACCGGCATAGCCAGAATCATGCTGCATGAGGTTGGTGCTCACCTTCAGGCTGTGCAAGATGGTGGTGTGATCCCTCCCGCCAATGGCTCTGCCGATTGCATGGCTGCTTTTTCCGGTGAGGAGATGGGCACAGTGGATTGCCAAACCACGTGGCCGAACGTGACACCGACGTTGGGAACTCCCCACAATATCGTCAGCTTCCAGGTCGTAGTAGCGGTCCGTTTTTTGACAGACGAATCTCCTTTTGGCGAAGCATGGCGTCCGTGAAGGGGACTGCTCTTTGAGGAAGCATGAGAGCGGGCGGGCACTGGTCTTTGCCCATGCCCCAAGGGAATGATCAGGCCAGCTTCCAGCCGGGATTCGACTGCTGGATGGAGACCGAGGGTGGCTGGATGCCCGGGGAGGGTCACTGCCAGGAGTGTTGGCTGGTTGAGGATGGCATCAATCAACTGGCAGAGCAGAAGTTGGTCGTCCTCACGGGTCCCTGCTGTATCAAGGCGATCAATGAGTACGCACTGCGGCAAGGCAGTCTGGCGAGTTTTGGAATTGCGTGCGCGGGCAGGGGGTAGTTCGAGGGTGAGCGATTTTCGGAGTGCCTCAAGAGAACCGCTGGCGCGGGCTCGGCGGAGTTCCTTGGCAATTCCTTTTCCATCGAGCGGTTGAACGGGTGGAAGCATTTTGATGAGGTTTCCACCAGCCCACTCCTGCCAGAGCGAGGCGGTCTCGGAAAGCCAGGTTTGACGACAGCGGCGATCTTGACTGATACCAACAAGCAGGCGTCCACTTCCATTTCCAGACTCGTCAGTGGCACATGACGCAATCTGATCAATGGCCCACGTGCTAGCTGAAGCAGGAAGACCCTCCAGCCAGTTTGAAGGCCCACTCGTTTTGGATGAGTTTGCGGGGCTCGCGGCGTGTCGGCTGAATCGCGTTGTCGTGACGACTGACATGGCACGAGTGGGACGTTCAGCCGGGAGAGACGAGGGCAGGTCCGTGCCGCTACTATGCGAGCCGAGTTCCGCCGGCCCGTCCCAGACGAGCAAGAGCCTACGGGATTGAGTTCGCGAAGGCAATGAAAGTCAGGCTTTCTTGGTGCGTGTGGCGAACTCTCGCAATAACTCGCCCAGCCGGGAAACGGCCTCATCGATGTCAGCCTGTGTTGTGGTCTGGCCAATGCTGAATCGCACCGCAGATTCCACCAGTTCGCGATCAAGACCCATTGCTACCAGTGCCGCCGACGGTTCACGTGAGCCGCTGGCACAGGCGGTCCCGGTGGCCAATGCCAGGCCAGCAAAATCTGCCGCCAAGACAAAGGCCTGCCGGTCAATACCGGGGAAGGCAATGGTGCTCAGGTGAGGGCTGCGAGGAGTCTCGTTCCCAATAATCTGTAGCGTCAAACCCAGCGTCTGGGATGCCTCCAGGAGTCTGGTTTCCAGTTGCTTGCGGAGTGCGAGGAGCCGCTCAGACTCGGCCTGTTGGCAACGGAGGGCCTTCTTGAGAGCGAGTCCGCAACCGGCGATCAGGGCGACCGGTTCAGTACCGCCGCGTCGCTGTTGTTGTTGGCTGCCAGGCAAGAGTGGCACCAGGGTCTCATCGGGATGAAGAATCAGGCAGCCGATGCCCCGGGGGCCCCCGATTTTATGGGCCGCAAAGGCAAGACTGGTCGTTCCCATCGTGGCCAGATTGATTGGCAGCCGTCCGATCGCCTGGGTGGCATCGGTATGGAGCCGGCAGGCTGCCTGCGTCTGCGAGATCAGGTCGACCAAGCCAGCGACATCTTCAATGGTGCCTGTTTGGCCGCAGACAAGAGTTGCAGTCAGCAACCGCCGGAAAGAGCCGGCAGTTTTCTCAGGCCTCGGTTTGTCCGTTTGGGGTGAGGTAGCCACGGCTGAATCGAGGCTGCTCGCAAGCCATTGCTTGACCGCAGACTGGCTCAGTCGGCCGGTGCAGTCGAGGGGCAGCAGTGTGCTGTGGCAGTCCGTCGATTTGGCGACACTTGCCAATCCACGCAGGCTTTCGTGGTCGCGGGGACTACAGGCAAGAGACGCAGGAAACCGTGGGTCTGACACCGTCAGGCTGTGGACTGCCAGGGCGTTGGCTTCGGTAGCACCTGACGTGAAGACAAGCTGAGCATGGGGAGCCCCGAGATCCGCCAGAATCTGCTCACGAGTGTCGTCGACAATCCGCCGAGCCCGCCTGCCTGCGGCATGGGGGCTTGATGGATTGGCAAAGCAGTCAGCCTGGACCTGGGCAACCAGGTCGGCCACCTCCGGGTCGAGCGGTGTCGTGGCGGCATGATCGAGGTAGATTTCTCGGCTGGCCATCAGTCACGACGCTCCGCTCGCCCCGTGGGGTGAGCTGTTAGCGGACGTCGAGGAGTTCGACGACAAAGTGCAGGGTGGCATTGGGGGGAATGACCGGAGGGGCTCCACGAGCACCGTAGCCAATGGCACTGGGAATCTGCAGTTCAATCATGCCGCCCTTGCCAACCAGTTGCATGCCCTCAGTCCAGCCAGGAATGACACGATTGAGCGGGAACTCGATCGATTCACCACGCTTGTAGGAACTGTCAAAGACAGTGCCGTTGTCGAGCCAGCCGTGGTAGTGAACCGACACCGTGCTGGCAGCCGTTGGCTTTCCGCCGGCACCGGCTCGTAGAACCCGGTATTCAAGTCCGGTGGCAGTCTTGGTGAATTGCATGGGCGGACTGGCATCAACCGGGCCAGAGCCCTCGGGCAATTCGGGAAGGGGAATATCAGCAGCGGGGGTATCGGCCATGATCGGGGAACTCACAAAGGCGAGGGAGACAAGTAGGGCCGCGAAAACAGTGACGACAGCACGCATGAGGAGCCTCCTGGGAAAAGATTTTCGCAGAGCATACCAGATTCTGGTGTTTGTGGTGCCGGAGGTACCCATATCGGATGCGGGCTAGCCTGCCATCCAAGCTTCAATATCGTCCGGCTCGAGCGGGACGTCGGCACAGAGGTCGACAGGCCCATCGGCGGTGACCAGGATGTCATTTTCCAGCCGAATACCGATTCCTTCCTCGGGCAGGTAAAGCCCAGGCTCGACCGTCATGACCCAGCCTGGTTCCAGTGGGCCATCGGCTGGAGCCAGGTCGTGAACACCGAGCCCCAGAGAATGCCCTAGGCCATGCATGAAGTAGCGTTGGCAGGCTGGACTGCTGGCCGTATCGGCTGCCAACGCCTCAGGTTCAAGGAGTCCAAGGCCGACCAGTTCTTCGGCCATTTGGACCTGGGCGGCCCGTTTCCAGGCACGCAGCGAGGTGCCGACCACGGTTCGTTCAATCGAACTTTTCAAGACACGGAGGACAGCGTTGTAGAGATCCCGCTGACGAGGCGTAAATCGACCACCGACTGGAAAAACCCGAGTCAGGTCTGCGGAATAGTTGGCATAGCTGGCCCCGACATCGAGCAGCACAAGATCACCATCCTGACAGGCCTGATCGTTGGCGACGTAATGCAACGTGCAGGCATTTTTTCCAGAAGCCACGATTGGCTCATACCCTATGCCAGCACGGTTGCGGGTGAATTCACCAATCAATTCAGCCTCGAGTTCATACTCCATCACGCCCGGCTTGAGGGTAGCCACAACCCGGTCAAACCCTTTCCGCGTGATCGATATCGCCTGCCGAAGGAGATCGACTTCGGCTTGATCCTTTACCGCACGCAACGTCCGCAGCAGAGGGGCGAGGCGACGAAACTGATGGAGCGGATAGCGAGTGATCAGCTGCCGAGCCATTCGCAGATCACGGGTTTCAACATCAAGGCTGGCCCGTTCGTGTTCATTGGCATTGAGGAAGATCTGTTCGCTTGCTGCCATCAGTCCATGAAGCACCGCTGGCAGATCGGTAATCCACCGCACGGTTTTGATTCCCGAAATCCGTTGGGCATCCTCCCGGGAGAGGCTGGCCCCTTCCCAGGTGGCCAGGTGGGGGCTTGGCTCTCGGAGAAAGAGGATCTCCCGGTGGCTCGGTTCGACAGCATCGGGGGCGAGCAGCAGGACTGTCTCAACCTGTTCGATACCGGTCAGCCAGAAGAGATCAGCCGCCGGCACTAACCGAAGGACACCGTCTCCATTGGTCGGGAAGACATCGGCGGCATGAACCAGGGCGAGGCTTTTGGCCGGAAGCTCAGCCGCCAGGCGGCTGCGGTGGGCACAAAACAGGTCGGACTCGATGGCCGCGTGTCGCATCAGTTTTTTAGTGGTGAGGGGGGACAGCTGCGGCCGCTGCCGGCGTTACCGACGCCGGGCATCCTGCAGGCTGCGAAGTTCCTGGGCCGCTCGCAGGGTCTCCTGCTCAGCTTCTCGCTCAACCTGCTCGGCCCGGCGTTCATTGAGACTAAACCCGGGACGGCTACCGTTCCAAGAAAGGGAGACAACTCCGCTGGCAATCAGAATTGGCACGACAACCACAATCAGCAAGGAAACCCACCGTGAGGTGAGCACCTGTCGGACGGGTGCAGGCATGCCGTAGGTAACAAGGCCGATGATCTGCTGGGAAAAGGTCTGTTTGTGGTGGGCCATCAAGGAAGTCCTCGTGAGACAAGGAGGTCAGAATTAGGGTGATGCTGATGCATCCGGCGGGACTGTAGAAACAACACGGGGGTGGAGCAAGAGATGCTCCACCCCCGGAAAAAGCAAGGTGTTGAGCCCACCAGGACCCTGAGGGGCTTCCTCAGGAAACCGTGAGGATGTCGTAAATCGGGTCGCCACCGCCACCGATCTTGAAAGGGCGTCCATTGGGGGCATGATGCTGCTTGAATGGGTCAAGCCCACAGGCCACGGTGATGGTGCTGTTAAAGTCGGTGAGACCAACCGGGTCTTCGTCAACAAAGTGGCCCCGATCGTCGGACTTGCCGTAGACGGCACCACCCTGAATGCCAGCGCCTGCCAGGAGATAAGAAAACGCTGCTGGATGGTGGTCGCGACCGGCATTCTGGTTAATGCCCGGCGAGCGTCCAAACTCAGAGGTGAGCACAATCAGGGTTTCTTGCAGCAGCCCACTGCTGTCGAGGTCTTGAATCAAGGACCCGACTGCTCGATCGAGAGCCGGCCCGCGCGTCTCCATGCTGGTGGCAACATCGTTGTGCATGTCCCAGCCGCCATAGTTGACTTCGACAAACCGCACACCTGACTGGACCAGTCGGCGGGCCAGCAAGGCACCCTGGCCGATGCTCGACGAGCCATATCGTTCTTTTACGTCAGCCGATTCTTTTTCCAGGTCGAATGCTTCGAGGTCTTTGCTGCCCATCAAGCGAACAGCGTCTTTGTACATCTGGTTGTACGACTCAATCTGATAGCCGGCGTAACGCTGCTTAAACTTCGTGTCGATGCGGTCCGCCAGATCAAGCCGTCGCTTGAATGCTTTTTCACTGAGGTATGAGGGCAGTTCAAGATTTTCAATACCCTTTGCAGCATCGGCGACGGGTACCGGTGTCAGGGAAGGGTCGAGAAAGCCTGCCCCCGGATGGCCGTTGCCATTGCTGCCCACCAACACGAACGGTGGAAGGTCGTGGTTAAGTTTGCCCAAGCCAACCGGGCTCGGGCTGGTAATCCAGGAGCCCATCGAGGGGTGGCGGATGCTATTGAGCACAGGGTAGGAAGTCTTCAGCCAGTAGGCACCCTTGCCGTGGTCAGCCGTTTCGGTGGTCATTGACCGGACAACTGCAATCTTGTCCTGAAGATCGGCCAGCTTTTTCATGTGCTCACCGAAGAAGACCCCCGGCGTTTTTGTGCTGATTGTGCCGACGTCGCCTTGGACATCTGAGTTGTCAGGCTTTGGGTCAAAGGTGTCGATGTGGCTCATGGCCCCACCCATGTAGAAATAAATCACATGCTTGGCAGTCTTGCCACCAGCGGCCGGGGCCGCCTCGAGAACCCGTGTCCAGGGCGACAGCAGGCTGACACCGAGGGTCGACCGGGCGATGCCTGACATTACCGCCCGTCTGGTATGCCGGTCGTCAAAAAACTGCATGCTGCGGCGAATATCGCGGGACATAGGAAACTCCTTGGCAGTGGTCCGTTTCGGTGCAACGGCCTGGTTGGGTTTTGAGTGAAGGTGGCTAGATATATTTTGAACGGTGAGGAACTGGAAAAGTGGCGGGAATTACTCGATGAACATGAATTCACGGGTGTTGAGGAGTGACCAGATGAGGTCACCACAGCCCGCCGCTGGGCTATCGGCAGTTTTGATTTCCTGTTCCGCCAGTTTCCGCATCGCTGCATCAGGAGCATGGGTGAGGATGGCGAGAAAGATTGTGTCGACGACCGACTTAAGAGATTTCTGTTGTTTTACCGTTTCGTAGATCACCGAGCCCTCGGCGAGCATGGCATGGGTCATCCAGCCGTTGTAAAGTGTCAGGATCTGAGGAACGGTGGCTGAATGGGTCGCCGTCTGAATGGCATCACGGTCGCCTTGGCCGAAGTGCTGCAGTAAATGGTTGGCTGGGCTGGGCTGGGGCAATTCACTCGCGCGTACCAGGAAGAGGTCTTCGCCGCCGAGTTTCGTCTTCTGCCGCTCGGTTCTGAAGCCCTTTTGGATTTCTTTGTAATTTGCGTAGGCATCACAAAACTGGTCAAAAGTCGCGGTCGATACATCGACGCTCATGCCCGGTGCGAGATCCTCTTTCGTCGGCCGCTGATAGACCCATTCATTGGCGGCAATGAGGGTCAGCAGCGAGTCCCAGAGCTGTTCCGCCGACATGCGTCTGAGGGCCGGGCCGGTGAACCAGTAAGCCTCGTCAGACGTCGGGTCATAGATGACGGCAAGCCGCTGGTAGGCATCGGTGGAAACCAGAACTCGCACGAACTCCCGCAGGTCAAAGTTGAGCCGCAGCATTTCGTCAGTGAGATGCTCGAGCAGTTCCGGAAAGGCCGGGATATTTCCTTCTTGGAAGTCATCAACCGGCTCAACCAGCCCGACGCCCATGACTTTTTTCCACATCCGGTTGGCAATGGCCCTGGCAAACTGCCGGTTGCTGCGAGATGTCATCCAGGTTGCAAACCGGGTCCGGTTGTCAGCCTGTTCAGCCTGAGCAGGGACCGTGCCCCACAACACGTGCGGCTCGACCACGTCGAGCGCTTCTGCATCGTCATAGCGGTAGTCATGCGGAAGGCGAAACTCATCGTCAAAGTTACTCATCATCCGCGTCGTCATCCCTAAGTAATTCCGAGCGCCACCATCCAATTTTTTGTCGTCGATCGCTTCTCGAACGTAGTACGCGATGGTGTTGACATTGGGGATGAGTTCATCCGGCTTTTGGAACGGGTTGCCTGCCCCTTCCAGGTTGACGCCTCCAAAGAAGACCTGTTTGGCGTCATACC
>RGBY01000290.1 GCA_009919445.1 Planctomycetia bacterium | reverse complement strand
GTTGGCTGCGAGAGCAGATGCCATTTGCCAAACAGGCTGGTTTCATAGCCCGCCTGCTGCAAGAGTTTGGGAAAGGTCTGCTGGCTCCCGTCAAATGACTGATTGAGGTGCGTGACACCGTTGGCATGCGAGTACTTTCCTGTCAGCACCACGGCCCGCGACGGCGTGCAGAATGAGTTGGGCGTGACGGCATGATTAAACCGCATGCCCTCTCGTGCAATCCGATCGAGAGCCGGCGTATCGATGTCGGTGTTGCCATAGCAACTGAGGGCATCCCGGGCATGATCATCGGAAAGAATGAGCAGAATGTTCGGCTGCCGAGGCGTAGCAGGAGATGCCTCACTCCAAGTTGGTGACCACGCCAGCGCAAGCAAAGCGACCAGTGGCCAGTTGTTTCTCTTTCTCATGAATCCCTCTCACTTCTTTGGCGTTCGTTGTTTTGAAAACTGGCGATAATAGGCCCGTAATCGGGCTGCCTCTTCGGGAAAATCAGCAGTTTGGTCTTCACGCTCAGCCGGGTCCTTTTTGAGGTTGTAAAGCCCAAACGATTTATCTGGCACATCCGCAGCGTCGGTTCCTCGTGCCGGCGAGACCAGCTTCCACTGGCCATCTCGCACCCCATGCTGTCCGTGCACCATCGGGGGCCGCTGCCATGCCGACGCTGGAGCACGCAAGACACTCAGAAAACTTATGCCGTCAACTGATAGTTGCTGCTCGGTCTGGCCCACATCGTCTTGTGACAGGGGTAAAACCTTTGCGGGATCACCCCCAGTGAGTTCAACCAACGTTGGAAATATATCGGTGAAGTTGATGGTGGCATTTGAGACTTCTCCAGCTGACACCTTACCCGGCCACCGCACAATGAACGGAACCCGGTGCCCACCTTCCCAGTTCTCTGCCTTTTTCCCTCTCCAGCCACCGGCAGAAGCATGATCATTCGCCTGCATCTGACGAACCGCATCCGGCCCCGGCCCATTGTCACTGGTAAAGATGACGAGTGTATTCTCAGCCAAACCAGCCTGTTCAAGTGCCGCCATCATCTGGCCAACGACCTCATCAAGTTGCATCACGACATCAGCGTAAAGGCCCAATCCACTCCTGCCCGCAAAAGCGTCTGCCGGAGTCCACGGCTGGTGCGGGAGTGGCGACGCATAGTAGAGAAAAAGAGGCTTGCCATTACCCGTCGTCCGATGCTGCGAGATGATCTTAACCGCCTTTCTGCAGAGGGTCGGGCTGACCTCTTCCAGGCGATACCCCTCAGCCGCATTGACCCGCACCGCTACTTCCTGCCCTCGATACATTTTGCTGTATGTCAGGGTCGTACTCGGCACCTGCACAACATGCCGCCCACTGAAAAGACAAAGTGGGTCTGCACCAGGGGAGGAATGGAGGCCAAACCACGAGTCAAACCCATGGTCAAGCGGGCCGCCTTTGACCGGCCGAGTGAAGTCAAAGCTGGGCTTCTTCCTTTGCATCGCCATCTCAAACCCGAGGTGCCACTTCCCGACCATCCGCGTCACATAACCCTGCGACTGTAGGTAACCAGGCAGGGTCGGCTCAGCATCGGCAATAATCGGACGGCCCTGCCGCAGAAGGGTGTTGGCCACTGCTTTCCTGGCTGGGTTCACACCAGTCAGCAGACCGTAGCGTGATGGCGTACAGGTGCTTCCAGCTGCGTGTGCATCTAAAAAGCAAAGCCCCTCACGGGCAAGTTGATCAATGTGAGGTGTTTTTATTTTTCCCGCAGGATTGAATGCTCCGCAGTCCCCATAGCCCATATCATCCGCCATGATCAGCACGATATTTGGCCGCTCGGCGACTGACGGGCGACCAAACAAAAAAGCGCCAACAAACAGCAAGAGCACAATCGAGCGACTCATGACTGCCTCACCCTGCTCGTTGGCTGCATATGATACAGATGCGAGAAGCGACGAGTTCCACCCAAGCCGCCGACCGTTCTTGGCCACACAGGAAGCCAATCATGGCACCTTGTGAACGTCGATCTCACCAAAAAACGTGAAAGAGCGGATATCGAAGAGCAGATAGCGATACCTGCCGATCTCACCCTTGGCTGAAGTGATCGCAACCCCCTGCTGGGCTGGCCGCTCAATTCGCTCAGTAATCTGAAAAAATTCATCAGTATTCACCCGGGCAATCTGTTCCCATCCAGCCCGCATAAGATTCCCCTCTGTCACCGGCGGTCCATCCGCAGGCCAGCCATAGACGGTGTACCGCTGGACAGCCCGTTCCCGATGTTCGATGACCCGGCGATTCTGATGCCACGAATAGGTATGAATTGCCCCAATCGGCTCTGTGCCGCCAAGGTCAAGAAGCAGCCGACCCTGCGAACTGTTTGCAATGAAGACTGATTCACGTGGACTATCGGGTACTGACTGAGCCACTCCGTCACCCAGCAGTTCAAGCGGCCCACTCTTGCTGTTCAATCGGCCGCCCACTAACGAGAACTCTGCTTGCCCCTGCCCTCGATCAGCCGCATCGTCGCGGCTGGGCGGTCGAATCGTGGGGAAGACGAAGGCAGCTGCCTCATCACCGCGTTCAATACGAGTGATTACCTGCGAGTCCCCCGGCTCAACACAGAGCGTCTCCCCCGCTCGCACCCGTGACGGCTCTGCCCGATCAGCCAGCACGGCATGCACCTCACCGTCAACCACCATGAGCTGGCTACGGCCATCGGGCGCAACGGTCGCGGTGAACCGCGTTCCGATGTCAATAAAGGCAGTCGTCTTGGTCGCCAAGACAAACCCTTTGGACTGAGGCGTTTCGGCCGTCACCTCCACCCGACCAAGCACCAGCACCGCACTGTTGCCTGACGTCGGCTCGACGATCGCGGGGCCATACATTTGCAGTCGGGCACCGCTGGTAAAGAGCACCTCCGCAACACCCTTGGCCAGTTCCAGCCGCTGCTGGGCAACCAGTTGCTGCCCAACCGCTACGCCCTCTGGTTGCAT
>RGBY01000289.1 GCA_009919445.1 Planctomycetia bacterium | reverse complement strand
AACGTGTCGGGCTCAATCAAATCGCGACCACCAGCGCACCGGAACGGCTGAGCGGCGGGCAACAACGGCGGCTCGCTCTTGCGGTGCAGATGCTGCGTGGCGCTGAAGTGCTCCTCCTCGATGAACCCACCGCAGGTTTGGACTGGTCGGTGCGACGCGACGTGCTCGATCTACTCGCCAGCCTCGCCTCTGATCAGGTGCTGATTGTGGTCACCCATGAGCCCGAGCTCTTCCAGGATTGGGACTGCCAAAGACTGCGCTTACGGGGCGGACGGCTCGAACCGATGACTACATTGCCCTGAGCTTCCGAGGGGATATGGCCGACCGGCTGGTTCGCGCAACAGCCGCTGATGGCGGCATCCGGTTGGTCGCGGTGTCAACAACCAACATCGTGCGCGAGGCCAGGGAGCGCCATGGATTGTCGTTCCTCACCAGCGTGATGCTCGGACGGGCCATGGCTGCCGGACTGATGCTGGCCAGTTCAATGAAGGTGCGCCACGGCCGGGTGAATCTTCGTCTTGGCTCAGACGGGCCGATCAAGAACTTGATGGTGGATGCCGGCCGTAACGGAACCGTTCGCGGCTATGTCGGAGAGCCGTCCCTCGAACTCGACCCGATTCAAGACGAGTCAGGCCATTTCAGCTTCAACTTCAAGGAGGCCGCCGGCACCGGTTATCTCCACGTCATGCGTGACGACGGCAAGGGAGAACCCTTCAACAGCACCGTTGAGCTGGTCAGCGGAGGCATTGGCGATGATGTTGCGTCCTATCTGCTCCATTCCGAACAGACCCCTTCGGCCGTCTTTGTAGGGGAACAGGTGAACAGCGAAGGCATCCATGCCAGTGGAGGGCTTCTGGTGCAAATCCTCCCCAAAGCAGCGGAAGAGCCGGCACTGGTCGAGCTGATTGAACAACGTTGCCGCGAGATCACTGGGTTCAGTCAGCGGCTGGGAGGGCCAACTGTTCAAAGGCGGTAGGAGAAAGCGCCAGATTCAGTAAGGATCCCGCCGCCAAGCCGATGCTGAGCACCAGCAACGTCCAGCCCAGGGATGCCAACGGGCGACGGCCACGACGAATCTGGCTGAGAAAGACCCCGATCGTTGCCAGAGCAAGCACCAGCTGAATGCTGCCGGCGGAGAGCACCAGCAGAGCGATGCCGATGACCCCGGCAATGATTCGCACGGAACGGCCCTGTCCCTCCACAAGAGCCCAGTCCGGCTTCAGACCAGACAAGGACTGAGAGGGATCGGGCAGCTTGTTGCGAAGGTTGGCGAAAACGTTGGTCATCGGAGCCTGTGCAGGCAACGAAGGCAACGATCCAGCCGTCGCCTCACGCTCTGATGCCGTTGCTGCAGCAGCGCTCACCTGACCCTGTTGACGGTCACGAAGCCGGGCCATCAACACAGCGTCATAGGCCGCTTCGATCTTGGCCCTGGCCTGATCATCACCGGATGCTTCCGACAGGCAGCGAGCCTTCGCCGCTTGCACCTGTTCAAAACCTGCATCCCGGCTCAAACCGAGACGGGCAAATGGATCGTCCGAATTTGCGTCGGGACCAGATTCACCCAGGGCTGCCATTGCGTCGATCCGGTTCTTCAGATGAGCGTATCGGGGCCCGATCAGAACAGCGGCGCACCGTGACGAAACCCCTCGCTTCGCTCGAGCCGGCTGCGGCAGCTGAGGGCATCCAAACGATTCATCCAGGAACGCCGCTTGATCAAGGGCATCTGTGGCGGCAGGTGATAGCCCTCAAGCATCTCCACTGATTCGTCATCGCCGCGAAAACACACGTACTCGGTGCCACCGTCAGCGTTGTTCTTCAGCAGCCAGAACGTACTCACGAGTGTTGAAAGCGCGGCACAATTCTGGCGAGTGAGGCTGGAAGGTGTGAGTGAAGCGGTCGAGCCGATTCAAGGCGGCCACACACGCATCAACAACGATCAGAGACTGATCGGCTCCACTCCACTCACCACCGGGGCAACACTGCTGAGTTCAAGATCAGGATGATCTTCCCGCAGCTGATTGAGATTCCACTCGTTCTTGAACAACAGAACAGGTCGATTCCAGGCATCTCGAACCGTTTTGCAATTGAAGATCCGGCCCACCTTCTCAAGTTCAGCCCAGCCACCGTTGATCCACCGCGCCACCTGAAAACCGAGCGGTTCCAGTCGGGTTTCAACGCCGTATTCATTTTCCAGACGATGCTGCACCACCTCAAGCTGGAGTTGTCCAACGGCCGCCAGAATCGGATCCCGCTTGCTTTCGTCTGTGTCATAGAGGATCTGAACAGCCCCTTCTTCCCGTAACTCGTTCACCCCTTTGCGGAAATTTTTGAAGGCTGAGGGATTCGGGTTCCGCAGCCAACTGAAAATCTCTGGGCTGAAACAGGGAATGCCTTCGTATTCCACTTTCGACCCCACATAGAGGGTGTCGCCAATGGAAAACATGCCGGGATTGTTGAGACCGATCACATCACCCGGATAGGCGTCTTCGACCACGGCCCGGTCCTGGCCGAAAAGCTTTTGAGGACGGGAAAGGCGAATGGCCTTGCCGGTGCGGGCATGCTTCACCGTCATGTCCTTCTCAAAGCGTCCACTGCAGACCCGAACAAAGGCCACCCGGTCGCGGTGCCTGGGGTCCATGTTGGCCTGAAGCTTGAACACGAAGCCGCTGAAGCCCTCCCGCAGGGGATCCACCAAGCCGTCGCTGCTGGAGCGGGCGATCGGCCGTTGCGCCATCTCGAGGAATGCATCGAGGAACGGACGGACACCGAAATTGGTCATGGCGGAGCCGAAGAAGACGGGGGTGAGCTCACCGGCATGCACCATCTCGATGTCCAGCTCGGCTCCAGCCGCTTCCAGGAACTCCATTTCCTCAACCGCCAGGTCGAGAAGCTCCTCCTCCACCAGCTCCCGCAGGGCAGGGTCATCCAGGGAGAGGCGTTGCTCATTGGCCTGCTTGCCGCGTTCTGC
>RGBY01000288.1 GCA_009919445.1 Planctomycetia bacterium | reverse complement strand
CGCTTTTACTTCATTGAGGTCAACCCACGGATTCAGGTTGAACACACCGTCACCGAAGAGATCACCGGCATTGATATTGTGCGGCGTCAGCTCCAGATTGCGGCTGGCCATAAACTGTCTGACCCAGAGGTTGGCCTGGCTGACCAGTCAGCTGTCCGGACCATGGGGGCGGCAATCCAGTGCCGGGTTACGACCGAAGATCCGGAGAATCGCTTCCTGCCTGACTATGGCCGCATTACGGCCTACCGCTCCGCCAGCGGCATGGGCATTCGGCTGGATGCTGGCACCGCCTTTTCAGGGGCCGTCGTCACACCCTACTTCGACTCGCTGCTGGTCAAACTGACCGCCCGCGGCCTTACCCACACCGAAACTGCCGGCCATGTCGAACGCTGCCTGCAAGAGTTTCGCGTACGGGGCGTAAAGACAAACATTCCCTTCCTGATCAATCTGGTTACCCACCCTGAGTTCCTTGCGGGCAACTGCACCACCCGCTTCATTGACGAGACGCCTAGTCTTTTTGACTTCCCGGTGCGGCAAGACCGGGCCACCCGGCTACTAACGTTCCTCGGCGAGACCCTCGTCAACGGCAACCCGCTGATGAAGAACCGGCAGCCGGTCGCCCGGCGGACACCGGCCGTTGTGCCTGACTTTGACCCCAAGCAAGAGCCGCCAGCAGGCAGTCGCACCAAGCTGCTGGAACTTGGCCCAGAGAAATTCTCGGCCTGGGTTCGTGAGCAGAAAGGACTGCTGCTCACCGACACCACGATGCGGGACGCCCATCAGTCACTGCTGGCCACCAGGATGCGAAGTTACGACATGCTGGCAGTGGCCGACGCCTATGCCCGACTCGCCAGCGGCCTGTTTTCCCTTGAGATGTGGGGCGGAGCCACCTTCGACACCTCGATGCGGTTTCTCAAAGAATGCCCCTGGGAGCGGCTCACCAGGCTTCGCGAGAAAATCCCCAACGTTCTTTTCCAGATGCTGCTGCGGGCCAGCAATGCCGTCGGCTACACGAATTATCCAGACAACGTCGTGCAAGCGTTTGTCAAAGAGTCTGCCGATGCGGGCATCGATCTGTTTCGCGTGTTCGACCCGCTGAACTGGGTGCCAAACATGGAAGTCGCCATGGCGGCGGTCCGCGACAGTGGCGGCCTCTGCGAGGCGGCTGTCTGCTATACGGGTGACGTGCTCGACCCCAAGCGAGACAAATACACGCTGAAGTACTATGTCGATCTGGCGAAAGAACTGGAGAAGCGTGGGGCTCACCTGCTGGCGATCAAAGACATGGCAGGCCTCTGCAAGCCATTTGCTGCCGGCCGGCTGGTGAAGGCCTTGCACGACGAGGTCGGCCTGCCAATCCACTTTCATACACACGACACCTCGGGGGCATCGCTGGCCAGCTGCCTCGAAGCCGCCAAGAACGGTGCCAGTGCTGTCGATGCAGCCATGGCCCCCTTCGCCGGCCTGACCAGCCAGCCAAACCTCAATGCCATTGTCGAAGCCATGCGGCACACCGAACTCGACACCGGCCTCGACCCCGAGCCGTTGCGGCTGCTGACGCACTACTGGTCAGCCGTTCGCGAACACTACTCGCCCTTCGAATGCAGCATGAAGGCTCCCGACGCCGACCTCTACCTGCACGAGATGCCGGGGGGACAGTTCACCAACCTGCTCGAGCAGGCACGGGCGCTCGGTCTGGCCGACCGCTGGGAGGATGTCTGTCGCACCTACGCTGAGGTCAATCAGTTGCTCGGCGACATCGTCAAGGTGACCCCCACGAGCAAGGCGGTGGGTGACCTGGCCCTGCTGCTGGTCACCAACGACATGAAAGCCGGCGAACTAGTTGCCAGCACTCGGGAAGTCGCCTTTCCCGAGTCGGTGGTCGATCTTCTTTCGGGCCGGATGGGCCAGCCGCCGGGTGGCTTTCCGCCCGAGGTCGTTGCCCGGGTTGTCCGCAATCAGACCATCATCGACGGCCGGCCGGGGGCGACCCTGCCACCGGCAGACATGACCGAAGCAGCTGCCGAGGTAACCACCATCGTTGGCCGCGAGGCGACCGCTCGTGAGGTGGCCTCATGGCTCCTTTACGAACGGGTCTTTCAGGACTTTGCCCGCCATCGTGCCGACTACGGCGACGTGGCCGTGCTGCCGACGCCGGCGTTTCTTGAAGGCCTGAAGCCAGGCGAAGAACTCTTTGTCGACATCGAACCAGGCAAGACCCTGGTGATCCGCCTGCTGACCATCGGCGAACCACACGCCGACGGCACCCGAACGGTCTTCTTCGAACTCAACGGCCAGCCACGAAGCGTCACGGTAGCCGACCGCACCCTGGAGGGCACGATACAGCAGCGGCCCAAGGCAGTCATTGGTGACCCCCGTGATATCGGCGCTCCGATGCCGGGGCTCATTGTTACGGTTGCCGTGAAGGCCGGCGACAAAGTTACGAAGGGCGACAAACTGTTGAGCCTGGAGGCGATGAAGATGGAGACCACCGTCTACGCCGAACAGGACGGCACCCTCGCCGAAGTACTCGTCAGCCCGGGCACACCGGTTGAGGCAGGCGAGCTCATTGCACGTTACGCTGACGCGTAACGGCGGCTTGCAATGCCATCCATGGCCATTGCAAGCCAGCGGGCGAAACGGTCGCAGCCAAGGTGCGACCACTCCGCCACGACGCCGGCATCCATGCCGGCGAGCACGTTACGCTGACGTTTCTTCCTACCTTTTTTTCTAGTACGTCGAAAGGATTTTTCTCATGAGTGTCAAATCTCGTCGAGGGTTTACCCTCATCGAACTGCTGGTCGTCATCGCGATCATCGGGGTTCTAGTCGGTCTTCTGCTGCCAGCCGTGCAGCAGGCTCGTGAAGCTGCACGTCGTAGTTCATGCGGCAACAAACTGAAGCAGCAGGGCCTCGCCGCCCACAACTTTGCCGATGGACACATGCGGGCTGGTGACAACTATTTCATGGCCGCCTATGACGATATAGACGGCCCGCCCGCTGCCACGTGGGTCAGTGATATCCT
>RGBY01000287.1 GCA_009919445.1 Planctomycetia bacterium | reverse complement strand
TCTTGGCTCATGACGCACTCGGAGGCCGTCCAGTTGCCTTGGCCAGTACGGTAACTGAAACAGGACACACCCTGGGTGACTTCGATGCCGCAATTCTGCACGAGTTGGCCGACGGTGGCAGTGATGGCCTTGCCAAACGGGTTGACGCCCGACTTGCCGAGAGTGGACGCTCTCTCCAGCAGGAAGGCAAACCGGTGACCGATTCAGCAGCCCGTCAGAAATTGGTCGAGGATGCCTGCAATGCGTTCACCACGACGAGCCTGCCGCAGTTGACACAGCTGGGCATTGTCTCGGCTTAGCCTCAGACAAGTAACGCGCTGTTTAGCCAGGAACCGGCACAGGTGGCAGTCCTTGACCACCTGCGGGTGGATGAATTGGGACAATTGGCGGTGCTCCAGCCGGCACTGGGCTTCCAGCGGGCAGCGTTCCGGCAGGTAGGGTTCCGGGCTGCCCGGGAGGCGGCAGCGTAGGAACTACACCGGGTTGTGGCGGAAGTGTTCCCGGAATAGCCGCAGGCTGTCCACCGGTGCGGGCATTGAGATCAGCGACCAGCTGCTGAACCTCCGGGCGAATCGCGATGCCACGATTATTGAAGACATCAGTTGGAGTCACCCCGTAGCGGCCATAGAGCGCTCCATCGGCATTGTGGTCAACCGAGAGATCGGCACCACCTAGCGAAACGCCGAGGAACAGGCCCCGGCTCCGGGCATACGAGTAGATCTCAGCTCCCAGCCGGGCATCGGTTGCCGCATTTGCCTGACGACCAACCGGGCCAACCGCAATCGATGCATCAGCACCGAGAGTCACCTTTTGCCCATTGAGTATGTTGGTGAGGCTCTGGGGTGTTTTAAAAACGAGCACAATGTCAGCTGCCTGAACACCTGCTTGAAAACCAATGCTCCCACCACCCATGGTGACCATCACAGGAGCACTCCACGAGCCGTCGGCATTACGAACATGCAAGACGCCCTTGCCGTAATTGACCCCGAGGATAAACCCACCCTTGATCATGTTTGGAAAGATGGCGACACCAGAAGCAGCCTGCAGCATCGCCGGTGGAATCGATTCAATCTGGAGGCTGAAGAACTGATCAAGCGTCTGCCGCGCGGCGACAACCGTCTGGATCTCTGGCCCAGCCACAGGAGGGACAGTCTGGGCCACCAGCGGATGGGCCACCATAAGGCCCGCAAGCATCACCCCTGCCAGCGGCACTCGGGCTTGAGAAAAAACAGGGCGCACCGACGAGGACATGGTCGCATCCTTTCGACAGCGGAAAGACATCCAGCCGGGAAAGTACCGTGGGCCATCCGCTGCCGTCGACGCCAGTTTCCACCGCCGGGGCTTCTTTGAGAGGCCGGCCGTCGGAAGGCAGGCCCTTGAAATACAGGCCTTCGAGATGCGGGGCCTCGGGAATACCCCCAAAAATCTATTCGTCCCGCTTGGCCACGCGAAAAACTTCATCCAGGGTGGTCTGCCCCTGCAAGACTTTTTCCAGGCCATCGTCGAACATCAACCGCATCCCGCCATCAACCGCCGCCCGGCGAATATCCTGGGTGGCCGCTCCCTGGAAAGCCAGTTCCCGAATTTTGTTGTTGAGCACCATCAACTCAAAAATACCCATTCGTCCCTTGTAGCCCCGCTTCTGGCATTTCACGCAGCCCCGGCCTTTCATGAAGTTGGCTCTGGCCAGTTGCTCAGGCGTGAAGCCGGCTGCCTGCAGTTCACTCTCAAGCGGTTCATGCGGCTGCTTGCAATTTGCGCAATTCAGTCGCACCAACCGCTGGGCAAGCACCGCAACAACACTGGAGGCAACCAGGTAGGCTGGCACCCCCATGTCAATCATCCGAGTGACCGCCCCCGGCGCATCATTGGTATGGAGCGTGCTGAAGACAAGGTGGCCCGTCAACGAAGCCTGAATGCCCATCTGGGCGGTCTCAGTATCCCGCATCTCACCGACCAGAATCACATTCGGTGCCTGCCGCAACATCGCCCGGATCACGCGGGCAAAGTCGAGGCCAATCTGATGCTTGACTTCAACCTGATTGATACCAGAAAGATAGTACTCAACCGGATCTTCTGCCGTGATGATCTTGGTGTCGGGCCGATTGAGTTCATTCAGCGATGCATAGAGCGTCGTGGTCTTGCCAGAACCGGTCGGCCCCGTCACCAGAATGATGCCGTTGGGGCGTCGGATCAGATTTTTGAACTGACGAAAGTCTTGCTCGGAAAGCCCTAACTGACGAATCCCGACCTTGATGTTGTCCTTGTCGAGCAGCCGCATCACGACAGACTGACCATGATTGGTAGGCAGCACCGAGACGCGGAGATCATAGTCTTTGCCGTCTTGGGTCGAGATCTTGATTCGGCCGTCCTGCGGCCTTCGACGCTCTGCGATATCGAGCCGCGAGAGAATCTTGATCCGCGAGAGGATCGCCCCCAGCAGACGCCTCGGAGCACTATCCCGCACCACCAGACGACCATCAATGCGATACCGCACACGAATCTCATTTTCAAATGGTTCGATGTGAATATCACTCGCCTTCAGGTTCACTGCCTCCGTGATGATCAGATTCACAAGCTTGACGACCGGCGCCGAAGACTCGTCCTCGTCTTGCTTCAGAGCCGCCTCTTGCTCAACCGTGGTTTCCGTGAAATCGATTTCGGTGTCTGTGAATTCTTGCGTCAGCATCGAGTCAGCACTCTCGCCATCGCCGGCCCCATAGTGGCGGTTGATGGCTTCAACGATCTGATCTCGCATTGCCAGCGCCATCTCAACCTCGCGATTGAGAATGAAGCGGAGCTTCTCCTGGGTGTCGATGTCGGTCGGGTCACTGGTGGCAACCCGCAGCCGTGGCCCCTCTTCTTCCAGCGGGATAATGGTGTTTTCTCGGGACACACTCTCCGGCACCAGATCGATAATCTGTTCAGGAATCACCATGCCATCGAGGCTGACAAAGGGCATGCGATTCGCTTTTGCCAGAACCTTCATCACCCGTTCCGGGTCACCGTAGCCCAGACGGAGCACCTCT
>RGBY01000286.1 GCA_009919445.1 Planctomycetia bacterium | reverse complement strand
GACGACTGTCTGCCTGAACGCCCTGGAGGCTTCGATCGACCCACGGTCGCGGACCGGCAGCCTACGGGTGGGGGATCAGCAGCTGGTTGAAATCGCAAAAGCCCTTTCGCTCGAGGCCTCCATCATCGTGATGGATGAGCCAACCAGTGCCCTAACGGAGGCAGAGTCTGCGTGTCTTGAACGGGCGATTATCAGGCTCCGAGCGCAGGGACACACCATCCTCTATATCTCGCACAAGATGGAAGAGGTCTTTCGGCTGGCTGATCGGATCACTGTCCTCCGGGATGGTCGGCTGGTACAGACCATTGATGCTCGGCAGACGACACCGGCTGAGGTGACTGGATGGATGGTGGGGCGGGAGATCGCTGGCCACGAGTTTCACGGGACGCGATCGCACGGTTCCTGCCTGTTAGAGGTCGAGCGGCTCTGCCTGCCGGCAGCAGGGGCTGGGCAGACAGATCGCCTTCATGATGTTTCTTTCCGGGTTCACGCTGGTGAAATTCTCGGGATTGCTGGCCTCATGGGAGCCGGAAGGACCGAAGTGCTTGAGACAATTTTCGGGGCTGGCGGAACCGACTGGAACGGAACGATCCGACTGGCCGGAAAGCCGGTGCGGTTTGGGCATCCGGAGGAAGCCTGCCGGGCGGGGCTGGCCATGGTGACAGAAGATCGCAAGCGACTTGGCCTGTTTGCCAATCTCGATGTCGCGGGCAACATCAGCCTCTGTAGCCTTGCCCACGCCACGGTCGGTGGGTTGATTCGACGAAGTCGTGAGACCGATCTGGTTGCCGGTCCAATCCGGCAGACCGGTGTCAAAACCCCATCGCCGCAGGCAGCGATCACGGGCCTGTCTGGCGGCAATCAACAAAAATGCCTCATCGGCCGCTGGCTCCTGACACAGCCCAAGGTGCTGCTCCTCGATGATCCCACACGTGGAATTGACGTTGGGGCAAAGGCCGAACTCTACAGCTTGATCGACAGGCTCTGCCGGGAAGGCATGGCGGTGGTCATCACCTCAAGTGAGTTGCCGGAAATCCTTACCCTCTCCGACCGTATTCTGGTGCTGGCCGAGGGGCGGGTTACGGCAGAACTCACTCGGGAAGAGGCCACCGAGCAGAAAATTATGGCCGCTGCAACGGCCACGGCTCGTTAGCGGTCTGCGGGGAACCTCTCCGCAGCGTTTCCCAGCGTGAACAACATTGTTAGGTGACGAGGGTTTGCAAGTTTGCCAGTCGCCGCATCGTGCGGCCGCTGATTGGTTTCACAGGCTGCTAGTGAACTGCAATGGCATGCGGGGCAAACGTTTCCTTCGTCTTGTTCATCTGCACCCCGTCGGGAACGTCCGGATAGCTGATCAAAAAGTTGTTCTCGTCAATGAGGTTGAGAAGGTAGTGAGTTGTGCCTTCCGGCAGGGTTGCTGTAGCACTGCCGTCTGCTGAGAGTGTTGCCGGCGTGCGAAACCATTCCTCAAACTTCTGATTGCCGTTTCGGGTGAAGATGAGGTCAGCCCGGATCACGTCTGCTCCGTTTTCGACAAACGTGAAGTGAACGCGACGGCCTGTCTGTTTCACACCGGTTACCTGGGGCACCTGTTTCGCACGTGGCCCAGCGGCATGGTAAGCAGGATTGTTGTAGGGGTAACTGGCATGCATCGAGGTGAGAATGGCTGTGAGCCGATCGTTCATCGTCCGGGCACGTTCGGGATCGGAGGCGGCCAAATTATTGGCCTCCTCGATATCAACCCGGACCTGTTTGCCCTCTTCGGTTTTGTAGAGCTGGTAAAGCTCCAGTGGAAGACGGTCCGGCTCATGGGCATGGTTGTAGTTGCGGACAAGTTTGTAGCCACCAATGCGAATGGTGCTTTCCAGAGCCACGCTGTTGGGAAAGTGCCAGACCATTGTGTCCCGTGGTTGACCATCAGCGTTTGTGACCAGCGTGGCATCGGTCGGATCAGTCTGGAGCAGATGAGCCAGACTCAGGCCATCAAGCTGCTTGTTGGGGGCAGGTTCACGACCAATCCAGGACAAAATCGTCGGATAGAAATCGAGTCCATTGACCATGACATCTGATTGCACGCCTGCAGGAATTCCTGGGCCGGTGATGATCAGTGGGACGCGTGTTCCCCCTTCCATCAGCGAGATCTTGCCCCGGTCAAGCGGGTAGTTGTCGGTGATGATTTCCCCTGGGGTGCGTTCCATGCCGCCATTGTCAGAGGTGAAGATCACGAAGGTGTTTTCGCGGAGCGAATGTCCAGGCCAACGTGGGTCGGGGGTTTCATCGAGATAGTCAAAAATCTGTCCGACGTAGTGGTCAAGCTGCTCAACCATCGCGCAGTAAAACGGGTTTTTTTGGCCGGGCTCGGTCCAGCGTTCAGGCTCGCTGGCATTCGGCTCAACACCCAATTTTCGGCAATATTTCTCGAGCAGTGCTTTGCCGCGGGTGTGGATTGGCGTGTGCACTAGCCAGGTCGCGCAGTAGAGAAAGAATGGTTCTGTCTGATGCTCCTCGATGAAGGTGAGGGCATCGGCTGTGTTCTGGTCGAAAGGAAATCCGTCCGCATCGAGCTTGTATGGATCGTCTTGCTGAGCGGTCGCAAAGCCAGTCAGACGATGGGGCGTCATCTTGCGAGTGACGCCGAGATCGTGACGCGACCAGGAAAATCCTTGATCAGTTGCATCGGGAAAGGCATTGTGATTGATCGCCATATGCCACTTGCCGCAGTGGCCGGTGGCATAGCCGGCCTGCTGCATGGCCTTGGCGAGGGTGAATTCATCCTCGGGCATGCGGCCGCTATACCACGGGGGCATCATGGCGTGGCCGGTCTTGTGGTGGGGACGGGGTGGGTTGCCGCCGACAACGTGGGTTTTTTGGGCGCGGGCGGGATGGACGCCACTCATGATTGCGCAGCGAGTCGGGGCGCAGGTTGGGGCTGGGGCGTATGCCTGCCAGAACAGGACGCCCTCTTTGGCCAAGGCATCGATGCGGGGAGTCTCCATCGGGCATGGTTCGTCGATGTCGTAACAGCCGACGTCCTGCCAGCCGAGGTCGTC
>RGBY01000285.1 GCA_009919445.1 Planctomycetia bacterium | reverse complement strand
TCCCGCCGCTCGCGGTCGGTGAAGTCGGCGAAGTCGCGGTGGCTAGGGATCGCCAGGCGGACCTGCGGGCTCCGATCGGCGGGCTCGTCGGCGAGCCTGACCGAATCCTCTGGATAGAGGTCGAAGTAGCGGCGCGGGGCGACGAACGGGTCGTGGGGCTTGTGGATGCCCAGCGCGAGGAAGAATGGCTTGTCGTGATGGTTATCGAGGACGCGGAGGGCCTCGGTGACGTTGACGCCGTCGGGCTGGTCCTCGTCGCCGCCGTCCGCCGCCAGCCACCGGCACCACTTCAGCCGGCCGTCGGTCAGGTTGCGGCCCTCACCCGTCCGGCCCGCAGCGGGGGCATGGGCCTGACTATCAAAGAAATGCTCCCAGGATCGGGGATCCTGAAACGGTACCGGCCTGCCGTGTGCGTCTTGGCCGAGGTGGAAGATCTTGCCGATCCCGGCAGTGAAATAGCCAGCTTCTCGAAACACCTGCGGGAGGGTGACCAGATCGGGCAGCCGGCTGCGGAAGGGCACATCGTTGGAGATGATCCCTGTCTCGTCAGGCCGCAAGCCGGAGAGAAACGACGCACGGCTCGGATTGCAGACCGGGTATTGCACGTAGGCGTTGTGGAAAAGCATTCCCTTCTTGGCCAGCCGGTCGATGTGCGGGGAGCGGACGTCGGCGACCCCATAGCAGCCGAGTTCCGTCCGCAAGTCGTCGGCGACGATCAGCAGCACGTTCAGGGGCTTATCGGCAACTGCCGGGGAGGGCATCCCGATCGCGACGATCAGCCCGACGAGCAGGAGGAGGGCCGCTCGCGGGTGTCGCGGCTGAAGAAGCGTCGTTCCTAAAGACAAGAACAGGCTCTTCGACCGCAGAAGGGATGGTCGTTGCCCATCTCTTTTATTCCGACAAGAGGCCTGCCTGTGCCATTTCGGTGGCACTTTGCCGCCGGTCATCGGAAAACAAATGGGTGAAATCTGTCTCTCAGGCCAAGGATCGTCGTGACACCTACGCCGATGTTGTCTCCTCGAGGCAACGACTTCAATCCACTATGAAAACCGCACCCCCAAGCGGATAGCATGCCGCCGCCGCGATTGCGCGGAATCAGAAAAACACAAGATTACTGACGAGAAATGATAAAAAAGACAAGCAAGATGAGCACGATATCATGCACCCGCTCCGCCCGATCTGTTGCCACTGACATGATTGCAAAACACACTGTCTTGATTGCATTTCTGGGGGTTGCCACTGGGATATGTACGGCTGGTCTTGCCTCCGATGCCAAGGTGAAACCGAATGTCCTGTTCATCGTTTGCGATGACCTCAACACGCATGTGTCGCCATCGGGATACGGTGCCATTGTCACTCCGAACCTCGAGTCGCTTGCGCGGGAAGGCATGACCTTCAGTTGTGCCTTCTGCCAATATCCAGTGTGCGGGCCGTCGCGTGCCTCCCTGCTCAGCGGCCTCTATCCGGAGTCCACCGGCGTACTCGACAACAAAACGGATATCCGACAGACGCGGCCTGGGACCGTCACGTTGCCGCAGCATTTCCGGGAGAACGGCTACTGGACCGCCGGTGTGGGCAAGGTCTTTCATAGCGTGAAGTCAGATCAGGGCGAACGGGCTTGGAGTGTCCCGGCCCAACGGTTTGACAACGATGAACTTCCGATCGTCACCCAAGCCCGTCGGAATTTCGAAGCCGACCACGGATCAATCGACGCTCCCAGGAACCGAAAGGCCTGGAAAGAAGTCGCACAGACAGCCGCCGAGCCATTGCTCTCCCAAGATACGCCGGTGGGTCACGGCCCCAGCGGCCTGACAGACGAACAGCACAAGGATGGAAAGAATGCTCGGCAGGTCATCTCCTGGCTCAAGGACAGGACCTACGGCGATAAGCCGTTCTTCATTGCCCTCGGCATCCAGAAGCCACATGTCCCGTTCCTCGCGCCGCAGAAGTACTTCGACATGTATCCGCGGGACAAGATCGTTTTTCACCGCGACGATCCGAACCTGTGGGATTCGCTTCCACCGAGTGCGAAGTCGGGAAGATACAAGGGTTTCGGCTTCGAATTGGGCAAGGAAAATCCGGCCTTGCGCCGCGAATACATTCAGGCCTATCACGCCTGCGTCAGCTTTCTCGATGTCCAAATCGGGCTGGTCCTGCAGGAACTCAAAAACCAGGGGCTTTGGGACAACACGATCATCGTCCTGACTTCGGACCACGGCTACCACCTCGGCGAGCACTTCATGTGGGGCAAGGTGACCCTATTTGATATCGGAGCGAAGGTTCCGTTTATCGTCCGGGCCCCAGGCGTGACCGCGGCCGGCAGCCGTTCGGACGCCATGATCGAACTGCTGGACATATTTCCGACCCTGACCGAACTGGCCAAACTAAAGACGCCAAGTCACCTGCAAGGCACGTCCTTAGCGGCTCTGCTCAGGGACCCGACTGGCAATCGTGAGAGGCAGTACGCGTACAGCATTGTTTCCCGCGGACCCAACCTGGGTTATGCGATTCGAGATCAACAGTGGCGATACGCAAAATGGCCGGATGGGGAAGAACTGTACGACCTCACAAAAGACCCCCACGAACGCCACAATCTGGCCGACGATGCTGCACACCACGAAACACGAAAGGCCATGCGTAAAGCGTTGGCTGCAAAACAGAAGCTAGCGGAGTCCAAGCGACTTCAATGATGAAGTGAACCAATCTCCTGCCGGCGACGGCCTCAAGGCCGAGGCCGGGATCGGATTCGCGTTGGTGAGGCCCGCTTACGCCAGCAGTTTCCGCAGCACGAACGGCAGGATGCCGCCAGCGCGGAACTGGTCGAGTTCCACCGGCGTGTCGATCCGCACCGTGCAGGGAATTGTCTGCGTGGTGCCGTCGGGCTTGGTGACTGTCACCTCGACCGTGCCCCGCGGCGTGAGGCCGTCGAAGGGAATGTCGAAGGTCTCTTCACCCGTCAGGCCGAGATCCTGCCACGACTTTGGCAGCACCAGCGGCAGGACACCCATGCCAACCAGGTTCGACCGGTGGATCCGCTCAAAGCTGGTTGCCAGCACCGCCCGCACACCGAGCAGCATCGTGCCCTTGGC
>RGBY01000284.1 GCA_009919445.1 Planctomycetia bacterium | reverse complement strand
ATTCAAGCCCCAGCACTACCGCCATCATGCCGGCCGCCGATGTATTGAAATGCCAGGCCGCCAGGTAGCCAACGACTGCACCTGTCATCGCCAGCAGTACCGCCAGCCCCAGCACGTGGTGTAACCGCAAGGCCAACCGCTCAGCCGCAGCAGCCGGCACCACCAACATGGCGACCACCAGAATGGCCCCGACCGCTTCGAAGCCAGCTACCGTTGCCAATGAAACGCCAGCCAGCAGGCCAACTGTGACTGCCGTGGTCGGCACTCCAGCTGCCCGGGCCGCATCGGCATCAAACGCCGTGAACACCTGCCACCGCCAGGTGCTCATCAGCCCAAGGCTCACCACCACCAGCACCGCTGCAGCCGACACGAATGCCCGTGGCACTTCCCAGCCAGCCAACGGAATCGTGTCGAAGGGAACCAGTTCAAGGATGCCGTAGAGAATGCAGCCCGGGTCGAGATCAATTCGTGATCCTGAAATCGTCACCAGCAGCACACCGATGGCAAACAGCGTCGTGAAGGCAACCCCTGTTCCAGCATCCTCGGCAAGGCCACCCTGCTGCTGAAAAAATCGGGTGAGCCCCACCGTAACCAGGGCCGCCACCGTCGCCCCAACCAGCACCGAGAGATCTCCCGGTCGGCCACCCAGCAGCACAGCCACAACAATTCCGGGGAGGACGGCATGGCTGATGGCATCGCCCAACAGACTCAGCCGGCGG
Organism: Planctomycetia bacterium; assembly: GCA_009919445.1. Classification (GTDB taxonomy): domain Bacteria; phylum Planctomycetota; class Planctomycetia; order Pirellulales; family UBA1268; genus UBA1268. Next base: position 2,371 of record RGBY01000284.1, on the reverse strand, counting down.
ACCACCAGCAGACTGCCAACCACTGCGCAGCCAGCTGAGACCACTGCTGCCGTGGCGATAGCCCAGCCATGCATCGGGCCAACGGCCTCAAGCCAACTCCACCAGAAGGCATCCGCCAGGAGTGCTGACAGCGTTTCCATCAGTCCGCCTCCTGCTGCTGGTCGGCTGCCTCAACCACCAGGTGTCGCCGCCGTCGCCACCGGGCCAGCAGGCCTCGTCGCGGGGCAAGCAGAAGTGAAAAAGCGAAGCAGCCTGCCGCCACCAAAACCACCACCGGCCCTGTGGGTAACCGTGGCGCGACACTGCTGATGGCAACACCAGCCAGCCCACTGGCCAGCCCAATGCCACCGGCCAGCACCAGCATCGGCACGATCCGCTCAGTCCACTGGCGAGCCGCAACTGGCGGAATCACCACGAGCGCTGTCACCAGGACGGCTCCCGCTGCTGGTAGTCCAACCACAACCATGACGGCCACCAGCGCCACCAGCCCCAGATCGATGGCCGTTGCCGGCCAGCCGGCTGCTGCCGCGAACGCAGGGTCAAAGGCCACCAGGGTCGCCTCTTTCAGGCCAACAACGACCACTAGTACTGCCACCAACGACACCACCCCAAGCAAGATCGCATCGCCGGCTGTCAGGGCAGCGGTATGCCCCAGTAAGAACCGTTCCAGACCGCCACTGCCCGGCACACCGCGGGCCACCATGCCAGAGATCAGGACGATCCCCAGCCCAAACGAAACACTGAGCACAATGGCTGTCGCAGCATCGTCGCGGGTACGAGTGAACCGTCGAATCAGGACCAGCAGGCCAAGGGCGACGATGGCTGAAACCAGCCCTCCAGCGAGCAACATTCCGAGGCTCCGTTGACCAGTTACTAGGAGCGTCAGGGCAACTCCGACGAGCGCCCCAGCCGCACAGCCAACGGCAGCCACCCCACCAGCCACAACCAGCGTGTTGTAGGGAAGCAACTGCATCAGGCTGGCAAGCGGCGTCATTTCGTACGATCCCCCCGCGCGACTGCCTCGCTGAGCTCATCGAGAATGCCCAGGCGACCAGCGTATGTCTGATTGAGATGCTCTGGGGTGAGCACGGCGGCAGTCTGCCCGGCCGCTACCAGCCGCATGTCGATCAACGCCACCGCATCAAACCAACGGGATGCCGTCCGGAGATCATGATGGACCGCCACCACCAGTTTGCCCGCATCCCGCAGTTCGGCGAGGATGGCGAAAATCTGTTCCTGCGAACCGGCATCCACGCCGGCCATGGGCTCGTCGAGCAGATAAATATCGGCCTCCCGAGCCAGTGCCCGCGCCAGAAACACCCGCTGCTGCTGTCCACCCGACAGCCGACCAATCTGCCGGCCTGCCAGATCAGCCAGGCCAACCCGATCAAGACAGTCGCGAGCCAGGCTCCGTTCCCGGCGTCCCGCCCGACGAAACCAGCCCAGCCGTGAGGTTGCCCCCATCAGCACCACGTCCATCACATTGACCGGAAAATCCCAGTCGACCGTTTCCCGCTGGGGCACATAGCCAAGTCGCGGTCGTACCTCCGCCAGGGGCTGACCCCAAAACCGCACGCTGCCGCTGGCAGTCGGCACGAGGCCAAGTGTCGCCTTTAGCAGCGTACTCTTACCCGCACCATTGGGGCCGATGATGCCGTAGAGGCAGGGACTCTCAATCGTCAAATCAATGTGCCAAAGAACGGGCCGTCGCCCGTAGGCAACCGTAAGGTCATGCCATTCCAGGAGTGGCGGCGGCGTTCCGTCTTGCTGCTCAGTCATGGTGTGCCTCAGCAGCAGGCTGCCCATCACTCAAGCCTTCAACCAAGGCTTCAACCAGCGTCTTCACATTGGCAAGAAGCGCCTGCTCGAGCGTCTCACCATCACTGCCGGGCGGGCCGAGGGCATCGGAATAGAGTCGCCCACCAAGCCTGATTGGCTGGCCACGCGCGGCGGCTCCTTCCTGAAGTGCCGTGACATTGCGATCAGAGACACTTGTCTCGACAAAGACAGCAGGAATCTTACGGCTGACGACGAGATTCACCAGGCGGTTCATGTCGGCCAGCCCCGCCTCACTTTCGGTACTGGTCCCCTGAACACCGATCACCTCAAGACCATAGGCCCGACCGAAATAGCGGAAGGCATCATGCGCGGTGATCATGACCCTTCTGGCAGGCGGAATGTTCGAAACAGATGCGCGGACGGTCGCATCAAGTGTTCGCAGACGTTCAGCGTAGGCCGCCGCCCGTTGGTGATAGCCTTCGGCATTGGCTCGATCGACTCGCCCCGACGGGCCGAGCCGTTCTCGTCGTACAGAAGAACCTCGGATCGGATTCTCTCCAACGATGGCTGACCGCCGAAGGCTTCGACACCG
>RGBY01000283.1 GCA_009919445.1 Planctomycetia bacterium | reverse complement strand
CAACTGGTACCGGCAAGACACTTGCCGCCTGGTTGGGGGCGATCTGGCGGAGCCATCATCTTGGCAAGACCGACCAGACCAGCAGCAGCCTGCGGGTGATCTGGATCACCCCGTTACGAGCCCTGGCTGCCGATACGGCGAGGGCCCTTGAAGAGCCGCTGGCCGCTCTTCAAGAACCACTTGGTCAGCCGTGGCAGGTTGGCATTCGCACCGGCGACACGTCTGCGGCTGACCGACGTCGGCTGCGGCAGAACTGGCCGCAAGGCTTGGTGACGACACCAGAGTCACTCTCCATCCTGGTGTCACTGGAAGACAGTCATGAGATCTTTGCCAACGTCGACACCGTTATTGTTGATGAATGGCATGAACTCCTTGGCACCAAACGTGGCGTGCAGACCGAACTGGCCCTGTCCCGTCTGCGAGCCCTCAGGCCAAATCTGATCAGCTGGGGGCTATCGGCGACGCTTGCCAATCTTGACGAGGCAACCGCCGCCCTCGTTGGGCCATCCCGGCAGAAAACCGCTCAGCTGATTCGAGCCGATGCGGCCCGTCAACTCGACTTCTCGACGCTTATACCTGAGCCAATCGAACGCTTTCCCTGGTCAGGCCACATGGGCCTGCGGCTGTTGCCACAGGTGATTGAAACAATTGATGCCGCTTCGACCACGCTTGCCTTCACCAACACCCGTTCGCAGGCCGAACGCTGGTTCGACGCCATTCGTACTGCCCGGCCCGACTGGAAGAACAAGCTTGCCCTGCACCATGGTTCGGTTGACCGGGAACTACGGTCAGCTGCCGAGGCAGGCCTTCGCAGCGGCAAGCTCAAGTGTGTGGTGGCGACCTCAAGCCTCGACCTTGGCGTTGACTTTGGCCCGGTTGAGCAGGTGCTCCAGATTGGCAGCCCCAAGGGAATCGCCCGGCTTTTGCAGCGGGCTGGCCGTAGTGGCCATGCTCCCGGGGCTGTCGGCCGGCTGGTCTGCGTGCCGACCCATGCCCTCGAACTCATCGAGTGTGCCGCTGGCCGGCTGGCAGCAGAGGCCGGCACGGTAGAAGCCCGTCGACCGCTGACTGGTGCTCTTGACTGCCTGGCCCAGCACATCGTCACCGTCGCCTGCAGTGGCGGCTTCCGGACAGCCGACCTGCTCGCTGAAGTCCGTGATACCCATGCCTTTGCCAACCTTGATGATCAGGCCTGGCAGTGGGCTATTGATTTTGCCACCCGGGGTGGCCCGGCCCTGTCGGCCTACCCCGACTTCTGCCGCATCAAGGAACGCTTTGGCCGCTGGTATATCGCCAGCCCCGCATTGGCCCGTCGGCACCGCATGAGCATTGGCACGATCACGTCTGATGCCGCGGTCGAGGTCAAGTGGCTGCGGGGTGGACGGCTGGGCACGGTGGAAGAATCTTTCATTAGTCGGCTGAACACAGGAGACCGTTTTCTGTTCGCCGGCCGGACCCTGTCGCTGTTTCGTGTAGATGGACTGACTGCCTATGTGAAGCGAGCCCGTGGCAGCCAGGGCCTGCCTGTGCCACGGTGGAATGGTGGCCGCATGCCGCTTTCCACGCTGCTGTCTGATGCGGTACTTGAACAGGTGCGACAGGCAGGTGAAGCGGGAGCAGAGCCTCTCTCACGGCCTCAAGACCTGTCGCCCTGCCTCCCTGCCCTGCCCCGAGAGACTGCTGCCGTCGCCCCGCTGCTGGCGACCCAAGCCCGCTGGAGTCGGCTTCCCTCTCGCGACACCCTGCTGATTGAGCGGGCTCGAAGCCGTGATGGGCATCATCTCTTTGTTTTTCCATTTGAGGGTCGATTGGTGCATGAGGGGCTGGCAGCTCTGCTTGCCTGGCGGATTGCCAACCGCACTCCCAGCACGCTGAGCCTGGCGGCCAATGACTGGGGCTTTGAACTGACCGGGGCCAAGCGGCTTGACCTTGAGGCTCGTGACTTCCGCCAACTGTTCAAACCGGGTGATCTTCTTGCTGATCTCTTCGCCTGCCTCAATGGCACCGAAATGGCCAAGCGACAATTCCGAGAGATTGCCCGGGTGGCCGGGCTGATTCAGGGCGGCCAGCGATCTGCCCGACAGACACAGGCCTCCGCTGGCCTGCTCTATGATGTTCTCACTGAGCATGATGCTGAGAATCTGCTGCTCGAGCAGGCCCGCCGCGAGGTTCTACAGCAGCAGTTTGAATTTCAGCGATTGGCGGAATCGCTCGAGGCGATTGCCGGCCGTGAGATTGTGGTTGTTGACACCCCTCGGCTGTCACCACTCGCCTTTCCGATTTGGGCAGAGCAGATTCAGTCACGGCTGAGCACGCAAAACTGGCGCAAAACCTCTTTTAGAAATTTCATTTTTAATCTTTTTAAGTTTCTCTGAATAATCACTCTTATTCTCAGCCTCGAACACTATTTCAGACAAGTTAACCACCACAGACGAGCCAACTGCCACGGCAGCATCCGCCTTACCGCCCACAGCAACCCTTATGATCTCGGCGGTGGAGACAGGCGAAAGCCTAGCCGGCGTCGATGTCGCCCTGCTTCCAGGCCGCGCGGCCTTCCTGCCGGCCACTCAAACCCTCGTCTGCTCCGACCTTCACCTCGGCAAGGCCGCTACCTTTCGCCGCGCGGGTCTGCCAGTGCCGGAGGGCTCAGCCCAGCAAGATCTCAGCCGACTCGCCAGCCTTGTCATTGATCATGCTGCGAAACAACTGGTCATTGTCGGCGATCTGTTCCATGCCCGAGCGGGTTGTACGCCACGGGTACTGGAAGAGTTTCTTGCCTTTCGAGAAAAGATTCGCAAAGAGTGCCAGACGAAGGTCGTTCTTGTGCTGGGCAATCACGAGCGTTCACTCGGCCGCCAGTTTTCCCCTACTGACCTGGGCATTGACGCCTGTCTCACTGAACTGAGCCAGCCGCCGTTTCGTTTCATACACGAGCCAGATGTTCACGAGCCCGTATTGTCGCTATTGCCAACACCGGCACCTGCCACCATGCCGACAGCCCAACAGCAATCAACCGCTGCCGGCTTGACGATTGCTGGCCATCTTCATCCAACAATCAGCCTGAAAAGCCCAAGTGGCGACCGACTGACAGAACGCTGCTTTGTCGCGACAGAGACCTGC
>RGBY01000282.1 GCA_009919445.1 Planctomycetia bacterium | reverse complement strand
GCTTAAGAGCAACATCATTCATTATGCGAAAGACCTGCTGAAGTTCGACGTGCTCGAGATCAGGCTGCTCGACCGTCAGACCAGCCGGCTGGAACCACTCCTCGCTGAGGGCATGCAGCCGGAGGCCGAGTCGCGGGTGCTTTATGCCCGGGAAGAAAATAATGGCGTCACCGGGTATGTGGCGGCCACTGGTCACAGTTACCTCTGCGATAACACCATCGAAGATCCTCGGTTCCTGGAAGGCTGCAAGGGCGCCAAGAGTTCGATCACCGTGCCCTTACTGATGCATACTGAAGTGATCGGCACCTTCAACGTGGAAAGCCCTGAGCCCGGCGGCTTCACCGACACCGACCTCCAGTTTCTGGAGATTTTCTCTCAGGATGTGGCCGCATCGCTTAACACGCTGGAACTGCTGGTCGCAGAAAAGGCCAGCACGGCAGCTGAGAGCATCGAAGCGATTCATGGCGCGGTAGCCTTGCCGGTCGATCAAATTCTCAACGATGCCGTCAATATGATGGAGCGGTACATCGGCCATGACCCCGATGTGGTCGAGAAGCTGCGGCGAATTCTCCATAACGCCCGTGACATCAAGCAGGTGATTCAGCGGGTTGGTGAGAAGATGACTCCGAGCTATGCCCAGACGCAGGGCCGAACCACCGGCCAGCGGGCCAGCCTGCGGGGCCGGACCATCCTGGTAGTTGATGCCGACGATGAAGTCCGTGCGGCCGCCCATTGCCTGCTGGAACGACAAGGCTGCGTCGTCGAGACGGCCCGCGATGGGAATGAGGCAGTTTCCATGGTGAAGGCTGCCGGTGATCTTTCGTACGACGCCATCATTGCCGACATTCGGCTGCCTGATATGAGTGGGTATGACCTGTTGATACGGCTCCAAGAGGTGCTCACGACGGTGCCGATGATAGGCAGGCGTCGACATGGTGCTATTCAAGCCCTTCCGCCTCGACCAGTTGCTAGAGACGGTCGAGCGTTGCGTCGCCCAACGGCCGGCGGCCTGCTGAGAAGCAAACAGGCGATTGCTTCCGTACCGAACCATTCCGCTCGTTTCCACTCGCGGCTTTCATACACGAGCGATTGTTTCAACTCGCGGCCTTAGTAGTGGTTCATTCCTATTCCCAACCGCGGCTTCATTGACACACGCTAGAAAGCCCCCGGTGGAAACCGGGGGATCGCCCACGAGCAGACGAAGCAGTGCGTCAGGTGGTGCATTTCGTGTTTTTGGGTAATTTGTGTCCGCTCGCTCCCGCTCGCGGCTTACTTCGCTGGGGAAGCTGGGCCCCCGTCGGGGAAAACTGGGGGATTGGCGTTGGCTCCTGATCAATGAACGCCGGGGGTTGGGCTTGACCCCATTTGCCGATCGCGGCTACTTCTCCCGCCAATCACCACATTCATGCTCCCAGACAGGACTTATGGCATGGCTCTGCCAGGCATTTTCAGGCGAATACTCGCACTTCAGGTAGCGACGTCGGTGGCAGTCATTCTGATTGGCATGATTGCCACAGGGACTGCAACTGCTGCCGAATCGGCACCAGTGGAAAGTCCTGCTGACGCTGCAGAGCAACTACCGCCAGACGTCATCGCGGCCAAGTTATCGGCCGAAGTGGCGGCCCGGCAACTCGAAGCCAAACGTTTGTCTGACAACGATCCGCTCGCAGCACTGGAACTTCTCGACCAGACGGCCGAAACCGTCGCCGCCGAAACCAGCCTGCCAGAGGCCACCCGTAACCTCCTGGCCCGACGACTTGAACGTACCCGAACTGACATCGAAGCCTCTGCCGGGAAACGGCGGGCTGAACTCGAACTCGACAAACAGAATGCCGCTATTGAGGCAGAGATCGACCGTGAGCGTGGCCAAAAAATTGAAGTCGACCAGCGACTGGCCGCATTGGTCGACCAATACAACTCACTGATCGACGAGCAGCGGTTCGCCGAAGCCGAGGTGATCGCCAAGAAGGCTGCTCAGTTATCGCCTGATAGCGTCGTTGCCCGCCAACTACTCAGCCAGAGTCGTGTGATTCGCAGGATCGACACACAGAAGTCTTTGGCCAGCAGTAAAGGCGATGCCCTGCTGGATGTGGTTGAAGATGTGGAGGCCTCAAGCCTGCCCTTCGTTGGCCCGATCGAGTTTCCCGAAACGCGTGACTGGACCGATCTGACCAAGAGCCGGGCCCGACTAGCGGCTGAAAATCGCTCCCGGATGTCACCCGCTGAGATCGAGATCAAGGAAAAACTTTCGACTCCGGTGAAGGCGAGCTACCGCGACCGGCCACTGGCTGAAGTGCTTGATGAACTGGCAAAGCAGGCGAAGGTTCCTCTTCATGTCGACCTCGTTGGGCTCGACAGCGAATCGGTCAGCACCGACACGCCGGTGACGATCGCGCTTGATCAGTCCATTTCGCTCAAGAGCGCACTCAAATTGCTGCTTGAGCCGCTGCATCTTGCGCCGCCGCGTTAAGCCCCATCGAGGCAACGCCCTTTGGACCAGAATAAGTTGCGGCACCCATCGGATTGCCCAAGCCAAGATTTGCGCGTTGTTGATACCGAGCTTTTTGGCCCTGTGGTCGCGGCTATCCGTTTTAAGACCGAAGCCGAGGTGCTAGCCTTAGCCAATGACACTAAACATGGTCTGGCCGCCGGCATATTTACCCGTGATGGGGCAAGGGCGATGCGGATGTCTCATGCCATTAAAGCTGGCATTGTTTGGGTGAACACCTATCGTGCGATCTCACCTATTGCTGAGTTTGGCGGAATGAAACATTCGGGCTATGGCAGAGAAAGTGGATTTCAAGCGGTTTATGATTACACCAGACCCAAAACGGTGTGGATCAACACATCATCTGAACCCCTAGGGAGCCAGTTTGTCGCCCGATAACATTATCAGACCAAAAGGTCACAAGAGAGGAAATGAGATGAAATTTCAACTAGCAGTAAATCTTGAGCGTATGGATGATAGCATCCCTATGAAAGATGTCCGTGATCACACCCTCAACATGGTCAAGATGGCGGATGAAGCCGGATTTGAAATCGCATGGGCGGCGGAACACCACGCCTTAGAAATGACGATTGCGCCTAACCCGTTTTCTTTGCTGGTCTGGTGGGGTGAAAACACCAAAAATATTCGGCTGGGCTGCGGCGT
>RGBY01000281.1 GCA_009919445.1 Planctomycetia bacterium | reverse complement strand
AAAAGGGAGGCCGCTCGCGTGCCGAGGAAGAGCGGCTGGCCGCAGCCCTCTGCCTGGACCTGTTACTGGAGGTCATGACTGGTGATCAGGTGACGGTCTGGCGGGATGAACTCACCAGCCTGCTGCTCCCGGAAGAGCATGTTGTTCGCGAGCGATGCCAGCCACCGCTTGCCTGGCAGCGGCTCTTTGCAGCCACCGCCACAGCGGTGGCCGTCGGTGGTGAGGCGGCAACGAATAATCAAACTGAGGCAGGGCTGTCACCGTCAGGCACCGGCCGGCTCCTCTTTAGCGGTTCGTTCGATCCACTGCATGAAGGGCATCTGGCGATGGCCCGGCTTGCCGAAGAGATCGCAGAACGGCCTGTCGAATGGGAGTTGTCTGTCGACAACGTCGACAAGCCGATGCTTGACTACATCGAGATCTCCCAACGAGTGTCTCAGTTTGATGGCCGGACGCTCTGGCTGTCGCGGGCTGCGACCTTTGTGGAAAAAATTGAACTCTTTCCTGAGTCGACCTTCATCATGGGTGCCGACACGTACCTGCGGCTGGCTGATCCTCGGTATTACGGTGGCTCTCAGAAGCAGGCCGATGCGGCTATTCGCACGATCTGCAAAAAAACCCGTGGCTTGATCGTGTTTGGTCGTGAACAGGACGGGGCGTTTCAGTCTGCTGCCCAGGCCGATCTCCCAGAGAAACTCCGGGATGTCACCTACTTTGTATCTGAGCGGGAGTTTCGGATGGACGTTTCCAGTACCGCTATTCGCGCTGCTGCCGAAACAGCCGACACCTGAAACCGAACGACCCCAGCAGGAACGAGCACCTGCTGCAGGAAGTCAGGAGCGGACAATTTTTGCCAGCCCAGCCCCCAGGCGGTCGAGCGTCAGGCTGTGGTCGGCAGCACCAATATGAACGCGAATCAGGCTCAGGCCGGTGTCATCCGCCAAGGCCTTGTCGAGTGCCAGACTGAATTCGCCTTCGGTGCGAACCTCATAGCCGGTGCCACTGCCCAGAACCTCAGGCAGCATTTGGTACTGCCAGGGGTTGATGTCGTTAAATGAGCCCTCGTGGATAAGCCGCTCGGTGCCATACCCACCATTGTCGAGCACAATGACCGTCATTGGCAGGCGGTGTTTGACGATGGTCGACAGTTCCATGCCAGTCATTTGAAAGGCGCCATCGCCAACCAGAGCGACCACCTTGAGATCGTGCCGGGCCATCTTGGCGCCCAGCGCTGCCGGTACGGCAAACCCCATGGAGGTGTAGTAGGCCGGCGAAAGAAACTCAGTCTGGCCCTGAATGACCAACTCACTGGAGGCAAATAGTGAGTCACCAACATCGGCAATCACCAGGGTTTTATCATCGAGTGATTCATCAAGCCGCCGAACCAGTCGTGTGGTAGTGATCGGCTGGTCAGGGGCAAGCTGAAAAGGGCCGCGGGCGGCTGCAGGCCCAGGAGGGAGGCTCTGCGGTCGGGCTTGCGGCCGGGCAGCGGCCAGGCCCTTGATGAAGTCTTCGAGAAGGACGTGATGGAAGTGGTGGTGGCTGATCCGCAGCTCTTCGCTCGTGGCCAGTATGCTCTGGGCGAGGTCGAGCTTGGCCGTAAAGATGCCAAGATTCACATCGGTGAGCATGGTTCCCAAAAGAATGACACAGTCGCTGTCTTCGACGAACCGCGAGACTTCAGCCCGGCCCATCGCGCCTTCGTAGAGGCCGATGTACAAGGGGTGAACCTCACTGATGACGCTTTTGGCCAGCATCGAAGCGGCAAGAGGAATGCCTGCATTTTCGGCGAGCGCCAGGGTTTCAGCCTGCAGACCATAACGGTGCAGTTCGACGCCAGCCACAATCACGGGTCGCTCTGCGGCCTCGATGCGGGCGACAGCCTCGCGGATTGCCTCAGCCAGCACGGCGGGGTCACTGACCAGTGCTTTTGGTTCGAATGACCGCGACTGCTCAGGCACCACATCGACCATGTCACGTGGCAGTTCAAGATAGACCGGTCGCTTCATGCGATGGGCCGTATCGAGGGCGTAGTCAATATCGCGATAGGCGGTGGCTGGGTCGGAGAGTTCGATGCTCGCCGCACAGAGTTTGTCGAAGACATCAAGCTGGGTGTTCCAGCCCCGCACTCGATGGTGCAGCAGGGGGTTGTCAGCCCGCTCTTTCAAGCCAGTGGCACCAGAGATCACCACCACGGGGCTCTGCTCGGCGTAGGCTCCGGCGACAGAGTTGGCGAGGCTCAGTCCTCCAACACCGTAGGTGACACAGACCGCTCCCATGCCGTGGACCCGGGCATAGGCGTCGGCGGCAAAGCCAGCACAGTCTTCACGGGTGCAGCTGATCAGGTCGAGACGACTGTGCTCGAGCATGCTGTAAAAGGCCAGCACGTAGTCGCCGGGCAGGCCGAAGACATGCCCCACGCCGTAATCGGTCAGCCGCCGGATGAGGTATTGCCCAATCGACAAGCCCTCTTCGCGTGGCTGGTGGTTCATCACCGGACGTTGGCCGGTGCGGTGTTTGGCAAGTCGTGCTCTCTGGCCAGATGAAGCAGTCATCGGTGGACTCCTGCAAAGGTCGCGGTGTCCGCTCGAGTGCTCCCCAGCTTCGTAGCGGTATCACCTAAGAGTTATTCTACTCTTGCGAAGGTGACCGGTTCGGCTGATGGCGTTTTCGCCAGATTTTCAGCAAGGCGAGCCAAAACCCAAGAAATGCACCCATGCACGCCAGCACGACCAGGGGGCGTCGTGGATCGTGGTTGAAGGTGTAGGCACCAATCGCCTGGGCGATGCCCCAGACAATGAGCCCGCCAAACAGCCAGCGAATCAGCCGTTCGGCTCCGGGCGGGGTGGCCCGGGGCAATTCAGCGGATGAGGATGAACGGTGAGCAGCTTCGTCCATCGAATCTCGCAGGGAAGCCGACGGCAGGTGCCGTCAAGGAAGGGCAGGCGTCGCGGCCATTCCGTCGACGTCCGCACTAGTGTATCGGCTTGTCGCCAAAGAACACGGGGCCAACCAGACAAAAAGGGCCCCCGGAACGGCCCAGGTCCCAGGGGGGCGGAGAACCTGAACCGTTTCCGGGAGCGATTGGTCGGCTGACAATCCGGAGCGGTTTCGGTTCCGCTGCCGAATCGCAAACCCTGACAGAAGCGGGTGCCCGTCGGACAAGCCTCTTTTTGTCA
>RGBY01000029.1 GCA_009919445.1 Planctomycetia bacterium | reverse complement strand
GCGGGCCAGTTCGCTTCTTGCGGGGAGTTTCGGCCGGTGGAGTGTCCTCTTCCTCACTGGCCTGATCATCTGCTGTGTCAGCCTTGCTCAGAGCCTTGAGTGACAGTGACAACCGCTGTTCAGCGGGATCGACCGAAAGCACCCGGCACTCAATCGTTTCGCCTTCGGTCACAACATCACCGACGCTGCGAATCCGCCGGGTCGCCAGTTCCGAAACATGAATCAGGCCCTCAATGCCCGGTTCGAGTTTCACAAAGGCGCCGAAGTCAGCAATCCGACTGACCGTGCCGCGAACAGTCGAGCCCATCGGGTATTTTGCGTCGGCTCGGCTCCAGGGGCTTTCCACCAGGTCACGGATGGAGAGACCGATTTTGCCAGTCTCGCGGTCAACCTTCTTGACGACAGCCTTAACCGCCTGCCCAGGCTTCAGTATTTCATTGGGATCAGTGATCCGTTCCCAAGACAACTGGCTGACGTGCACTAGGCCTTCAACGCCATGGCCAATATCGATGAAGGCGCCGAAATCACGGACACTGCGGACGATACCCTCAACCGTCTCGCCAGCCTCCAGTGTTTCGAGCATCTCGGCTCGGGCGTCTGCGGCCTGCTTCTCAATCACTGCCCGCCGTGACAACACCAGGCGGCGGGCTCGAGGGACAAGTTCAGTGACCAGGCTCTCGAGTGTCTGGCCGACCATTTCTTCCAGGTTTTCAACCCGCCATGGGCTGACCAGTCCCGCTGGCATGAATCCACGCAGGCCGGCAACGTCGCACTCAAGCCCACCCTTGTTGGTGCCGGTGCAGCGGGCTTCAACAATCATGCCAACTTCAAGCTGCGACCAGTCCTCGACTGCCACGGCCCGATTGGCAGGCGCCAGTTCGTAGAGGCCGTCGTCCTCATTGCGGCCGCCAACAGAAAGTTCGAGAACCTGCCCAACCTCGGGCAGATCACCTTCTTCCTCGTAGAGACTCGCCAGTTGGAGCGCCCCCTGGCGTTGGTTTCCCAGGTCGATAAAGGCTGTTTCTGGCCCGATCGACAGGACTGTTCCCTGGACCTTCGCGCCCGGAGCAATGGGCTGATCGACCAGCGTTGCCTGCTCGAGGAGTGAGTCAACTTCCAGGCCTGCTACGGCAGCCGCAAAATCGTCCTCCAGATCTTCATCGAGCCCTTGCCGAAGATTTGGGACCGCTACCTGCCGTTGGGGTGGAAGCGCGTCGGTGAAGGCGGCTGCCTTTGCATCGCGGCCACTGCCTGCCCGGCGACGGCGGTCTCGGCCGGCTGGGCGACGCTCCGTTTGCGTGGGTTGCGTGGGCTGGTCAGAAGGCGGGGCCGGTTCTGAACCATCGCCGGGCGTGGTAACCGGGGTACCTGCCGCAGCGACAGGAGGAGTTGGCAGGCCAGCTTCCGCTGCCTTGGTGGCCGACGTGGCGTAGGTGTAGCGAGCCGTCATGCCCGGGGCATCGCCGCTCGACCGCTGGGTACCGATCGCGATCCGTCGGCGTGCCGGACTTGCATCAGGCTGGGCTGGCTCTGCAGGCGACTCCACAACTTGATCGCCGGTCACCGAAGCAGCGGTGCTACCGGTATCCTCGGCTGGTGGGGTCTCGGCCCCACCCTCAGGCGTATCATTCATCGGCCGGAACCCCAAAAAGAAAATGCGGGAAACAGGACTTGAACCTGCACGGTATTACTACCACTAGGCCCTCAACCTAGCGCGTCTGCCAATTCCGCCATTCCCGCGGAGTCGTGTTTGGAATGCCGGCGGCAGCCTCATAGCAGCACCGACGAACCACGCCACTATTGTCTGCCCGAATGGTCGCTCGTCAAGCGACCTGCCGTCTCGCTGCGGGAGGTCGCGAAAGCCATGGGCTTCCCAACCGCAGATTGACTGAGGCGAGAGAGGAAAGCCAAGCCGGCGAAAAGCGTTGCCGTCCAGACCAGATCACCGACTGGCATCCAGCGATAAAACGGGAGGGCAGCAACGTAGCAGGCTCCCAGGCCAGCCAGGGTGTGTGGGTACTGCTGCGACAAGGCCCAGTGAGCCAGATTAGTGGAAAGGAAAAAGACAAGTGATGCAGCCAAGCTTCCACCAAAAATCGCCAGCCAGCCCTGACGGCGAATGACGCCACCGAGCAGGCTAGGCCAAGCAAGGGCCGCATAGACCACCACCGCCATAACAGGTGAGCCATAGGCAGGGAGAACAAGATTACTTAGGAGCACTGCCGCCAAGGGCGTTGCCGCCGCCACCAGACTGCCTCCGACTGAGCCGGCGAACAAGGAGCCTGAGACCAGCGCGATGGCCGCCAGTGGGGTGACATTGGCTGCCGGTTGCCAGAGGCGTCCACAGATGCCGATAGCGACCAGGGCCACCCAGAGCAGCACCAGAGAACCGGAACGAAACCTGAACGAATCGACTGATTGGGAAGCCATCAACCTGCTCGCAGTGGGTGGGAGGGAAACATGAATGGTCCAGTTCTACCCCGGAAAGGCGGGAAAACCGAATCGGCCCGGCGGGACCCCTGCGGGATGCCGAACTCCCGATACACTAGCGGTTTTCAGCAGAGGGGCAAGCACTCAGGCTGTGGGAGGAGTGCCAGCCGGCCAGCTTGTCCGCAGGAACTCCGCCAATGCCGGAACCGACCACCGATTTTACCAGCCTGACCCTCGACTATCTGCCCGACGACATTGCCGTGGTTCGAGTGGCCGTGCCAGGGCACAGCCAGAACGTAATAACCGCGACCTTCCTGCGGGAACTTGGCCAGATTCTCGATCATTTTGCCGCAGTGCCGCCCCGGGGTCTGATACTGGAATCGGGTCGCCCGGGCTCCTTTTTTGCCGGTGCCGATATCGACCGGCTCAATCGTCTCTGGGAACTACCTGAGCCTGAAGTGGCTGATCTCTGTGATCGTGGCCGGACGCTTTTCGGTCGTCTGTCAGCCTCCCCTTGGCCAAGCGTCGCGGTGATTGATGGCACCTGTCTCGGTGGGGGGCTGGAATTGGCCCTTGCCTGCGACCTCCGGGTGGCCACCGACGATCCACGCACTAGCCTCGGAGCCCCTGAGGTCAAACTCGGGCTCTTGCCTGGCTGGGGTGGAACGGTTCGTCTGCCGCGGCTCATCGGTCCAGGGCCAGCCCTCGAAATGCTCATTACAGGGGATGCCGTTTCCGGCAGGCGGGCAGCCACCCTAGGCTTGGTCGACGCCTGTGTGCCCTCAGTCGCTGCCCGGGCAGCAGCCCTGCGGTTGCTTGAGCAGACGGTCGCGAATGCAAATCACACGACCCGGCGGCAGCAGCAGGCAGAGGCAGTTCCGCTGGATGCAGACGAAAAAGCGTTTCTTGAGGCCACCACCGCGGCTCTCATCCTGGGCAGAACCGGTGGCCACTACCCGGCGCCGCTGGCCATTCTGAAGACGGTTCTCCAAGGCTGTGAACTGGAAGCCGCCGAGGCAGCTGTGGGCGAACGAGAGGCTTTTGTCCAGCTGACTCGGTCTCCTGTGGCCCGGCAGTTGGTCCGTGTCTTTTTGCTCGGGGAGCAGAACCGTCGTGACAGTGGCCTTTCCGGTGACAATCAAAACAATCTTTCCGCACCCGACCCGTCCGCACCCGACCGGTCTGACAGTTCCAAGCGAGACTGCCGGCCCGCCGTGGTCGGCGCTGGCATCATGGGCGCGGGGATTGTTGCCCGTCATCTTCGCTCGGCCCTGACCACCACGCTGGTTGATATCAACGCCGCTGCCCTCAGCCGTAGCATTCCAGACATTCTCGCCGAGGCTGCCTGGGATCGGAATGCGCGGGCGAGTGATCCGCAGCGGGCGGTCGAATTAGCCGGTCTCTTGCGGTCGTCGACTGACCTGGCAGCGATTGCCCAGGCTGATCTGGTCATTGAAAGCGTGATCGAGCGAACCGATCTCAAACGCCAGGTGCTCAGTGAAATCGAGTCGATGGTGGCAGAGACTACTGTTCTCTGCACCAACACCTCGACCAATCCTATTGCCACGCTGGCAGAATCGCTCAGTAATGCCAGTCGGTTTTGCGGCATGCATTTTTTTAACCCAGTCCGCCGGATGAAACTGGTGGAGGTCATTCGTGGTCCAGCCACCAGTGATGCCACCGTGGCGACTGTCGTTGCCCATGCCAAACGACTTGGCAAGTATCCAGTGGTGGTCCAGGACAGCCCCGGCTTTCTGGTCAATCGGGTGCTGACGCCCTACCTGCATGAGGCAGTGGAGCTATTGCGCGAGGGGATTGCCCCAGATCGGATTGATCGGCTTTCCCGGCGGTTTGGCATGCCACTGGGGCCGCTGGAGCTCTACGACATGGTTGGCCTCGACACGGCGTTTTATGCCGGGCTGGTCATGGCAACCGCCTTCGGAGAGCGGATTGATGCGTCTCCGGTAATCCCGGCGCTCGTCAAGGCTGGCTGGTTGGGCCGCAAGTCTGGCAGCGGATTCTATGCCTACTCAGGCTCCGGGCATGACGCACCTATCACGGGGGTCAATCGTCAGCTCGCTGATCGGCTCGAGCCCTACCGGCTGCCGGAGCGGAGCCTTCGTGATGAAGACATCATCGACAGGCTGTTTCTGCCTATGCTGCTGGAGGCCTTGCTGGTTCTTGATGAAGGCATTGTCCGTGAGAGTAACGACGTCGACCTTGCCGTGATTCACGCCCTCGGTTTCCCGGCCTTCCGCGGCGGTCTGCTTGCGTGGGGCGATAGCCTCGGCGCGGCACAGGTGATTGAACGGCTGAAGCGGTTTGCCGATCTTGGCCCCCGCATGACCCCGCCGCCCAGCCTGCTTGACCATGCTGCGACGGGGCGGCCATTTACGACCCATTTCTTGTCGTAGCCTGAGTCACGCCCGAATCACTTTCCTGCACCACACCGAAAACCGATGCCCCGTCCCAGCCGTTCTCCCGAGACTACTCCTGTCGTTGTCAGCTGCTGCCGTACGGCCATAGGGCGGGCAGACCGCGACACCGGCATGTTCCGGCATGTTCGTGGCGATGAACTGGCGGCCACTGTGGTGGCGGCGGCAGTGGCTCGCAGTGGTGTTGATCCGGCGACAATCGAAGATGTGCTCGTCGGGGCAACCCAGCAGCGGGCAGAACTGGGGGGCAATGTGGCCCGCAGTGTTGGTCTCCTTGCAGGCCTGCCACTGTCGACAGCTGCCACGTCAATGAATCGGCTCTGTGGCACATCACTCCAGGCACTCGCCCAGGCTTGCCACGCCATCTCGGCCGGTGCTGAAAATGTGCAGGTTGTCGCCGGCATCGAGCACATGGGCCACCTGCCGATGGACTCCGACCTTGACATTCATCCCCGGGCTTTTGCCGGGTCTAGCCGCGCTGTCCTGTCGATGGGCCTGACAGCAGAGCATCTTGCCAGCAGTCGGGGCGTGAGTCGCCGTCGCCAAGAGGAATACGCTCTCACCAGCCACCAGCGGGCGACGACAGCCACAGCCACCGGGGCCTTTGACAGCGAAATTGTCCCGCAGCAAGGGCTCGATGAGCAGGGCGTTGTCATGCTGGCCACCCGAGATCAGTCGATTCGTGGCGACACCAGCCTCGAGGCCATGGCGCGACTGAAGCCAGCCTTTCTCCCCAAGGTTGGCAGCGTGACTGCTGCCACCAGTGCTCCGCTGAGTGACGGTGCGGCAGCGTTGCTGGTCATGTCGGAGGCCGAAGCCAAGCGGCAGGGGCTTCGGCCATTGGCTCGGGTGCTGGCAACGGCTGTGGTCGGTCTGCCGCCGGCAGTGATGGGCCTGGGGCCGGTTCCTGCCAGCCAGAAAGCATTGACGCGGGCTGGGCTTTCATTGGGCGACATCGGCCTGATCGAACTCAATGAAGCGTTTGCTGCCCAGGTACTGGCTTGCCTCGATGAGTTTGGAATCGATGGTGAGCAGGTGAATGTCCATGGGGGCAGTCTGGCAATTGGCCACCCACTCGGGGCCAGTGGGGCCCGCATTGCCACGACGTTGCTGCATGCCATGCACCAGCAGCAGGTGAGTCTTGGTCTGGCGACGATGTGCATCGGCATGGGGCAGGGTATTGCGGTCGT
Organism: Planctomycetia bacterium; assembly: GCA_009919445.1. GTDB lineage: Bacteria > Planctomycetota > Planctomycetia > Pirellulales > UBA1268 > UBA1268. The sequence continues at coordinate 9,472 of RGBY01000029.1, read as the reverse complement.
TTTCGAAGCAGTCTGATAAAGCATTCTGATGAAGAAGCCACACGGGTGGCTGGTCTCGTAGTGATGATGCCATGATGCGGGTAGATGAAGCACCTCAGCCAGCGGCCGCCAAGGCAGCGACGCTGGTTGATCTTCTGGTCGATCGATACCAGGACAGTTTCAGCCGACCCGCTGTTGTCGATCCATTCAGTGACCGGAGGCTCTGCTGGGGCGATCTCATTCACCAGGCGTTGGCGGCGGCCGAGCAGCTGGAGGCAGCAGGGCTTCGGCCGGGTGACCGGGTTGTGCATCTGGGGCCGCATGCCACGGACTGGATCATCGGTGATTTGGCCTGCCTGCTGGCTGGAGTCGTGCAGGTGGCCCTGCATGCTGATGCGTCGCAGGCTGACCAGCGTGAACAGGTGCAGTTCTTTCAGCCCCGAGGGTTTCTCGTGTCGGGAGGGGCCAGCCTGCGACCCCTCAGTCAGGCTGGCCTGCCGACCGTGTCCGTCGTGGTGGACTGGTCGAATCCTGCTGCGCAGGCAGCATCAGCCGGATCACAGACGGAGCCGCTGTTCCGTCGGCAGGCTGCTGCAGTGGCCGATGCCCCTGCGACCATTTTGATTTCCTCTGGCACCACCGGTCGGCCCAAGGGGTTTGTCCACACGCAGCGAGCCTTGGTGAGCAACGCCCTGGCTGCCGCAGCTGAATTTCTGGACGAACCGGACGATGTCCGCTTGGCCTGGCTGCCGCAGAGCCATGCATTGGCCCGAGTGGGTGATCTCTACACGGCGGTGGTTCGAGGTGGCTGCCTGAGCGTCGTTGGTGATCGGCTAAAAATTGTGGAGGCCTGCCGTCGCCTGCCACCGGCGGTGATTCTGGGGGTGCCCGTTTTTTTTGACCGTCTGGCGGCTGCTGTTGAGGCAGGCCGGATTCCTCATCTTGCTGCCGCCCTTGGCGGGCGAGTGCGGGTCTGTGTCTCTGGTGGGGCATCGCTGCGGCGACGGACCGTTGCCACCTTCGGTCGGCAGGGAATTCCGCTGGTGGAAGGGTATGGACTGGCGGAGGCGGGACCGGTCGTGACGGTCTCCAATCCACGGATCACTCGCCCAGGCGCAGCAGGCTTGCCCCTGGCGGGCATTGAACTGGCCATTGACCAGCGGCCAGCCAGTCGGGGTCAGGTGCTCGTCCGTACTCCCAGTCGAGCCGTGGCTGTGATGGACCCGGCACGGGGAAGCGAGCCGCAGCCGATGGACGCCACCGACTGGCTGGAGACTGGGGATCGGGGCAGCCTGGATGACGATGGACAACTGCGAATCACCGGCAGGCTCGATGACGTCCTTCCCCTGTCGACAGGGATGAAAATTCCGCCGGCCGCCGTTGAGGCGGCTCTCCTTGAAGAACCCGGTGTGGCACAGGTCTGTGTCGCGGGCGTCGGCCTGCCCTGGCCGGTCGCCCTGATCGTGCCCGATCCGGTCGTTGTTCGTCGCATGCTGAAGCGGTTACGCTGCCGAGTCTGGAGTCGCCGGCAGGCACTTGCTCATCGCCGGCTGCTCGACTGGTTCAGCAGGCGGTTGGCGGCGCGGCAGCAGGAACTGCCCCGCACCTGGCAGATCCGCCGATTCGTGCTCGTCGGACGGCCCTTCGATGCGGCCCATGGAGAGGCAACTGAATCCTTCAAACTCAAGCGGCATGTCATTGCCAGTCACTTTGCCCCCTTATTGCAAAGCCTATGCAGGAACCGTTCCCGAATCCCCGGCAGAACCGCAGCCACGACTGGCTGTCTACTGCCGTCTGGCAGCCAACCTCGGCACCTCCGCTAGGCTTCACGCTGGCAGCGGAACGGGCTGCTGATGCCTGTCCGGCGGAGGTAACAGGTGTGGTTGAACAGGCGCTGGCAGCCCTGACAGAACTGAGGACAACAGGCCGCCTCGCCGAGCCGGCCCCGTCTCAGTCATGGTCAGAGGCACCGCTGGACGATGCCCCACAGCCACCCTGGGGGCGGCTTTCCCAAGATGCCGAACAGCAACTGGCAGAGACCGGCCTCTGGGGGTTGTTCGTACCGAAAGAATACGGTGGGGTTGGCTGCCGGTTTGCTGATTTCACCCGTGTGGTCACTCGCTTGGCGCGGGTAAACCCGACGGTGGCGGGGCTGCTCTCCGTACACTCCACGATCGGTGCTGTGGCGGCAGTGGCCGATTGGGGGACGCCCCAGCAGCGGGAACGCTGGCTGCCCGGGTTGGCAGCTGGCAAGCCGCTATCCGTTTTTGCTGCGACCGAGCCTGATGCCGGGTGCGACCTCGGCCGGATCAGCTGCCGGCTGGAACGAGCCGGTGAGCGATTGCTGCTCTCAGGCACCAAAATGTTCATTACGGGTGCGACTTACGGACGGCTCGTCAAACTGCTCGCCCTGCTGGATGGCCAGCCAGTTGTGCTGATGGTGGAACTGCCCCCTGGCGACACGCCTGAGTTCAGCCTTCGTCGGTATGCCTTACACCCTCTGAAGCATGCCCATAACGCCGCGATTGAATTTCGTCGCTTCCCGGTCAACCCTGCCGACATCCTCGTGCCGGGTGAGTCGGCTGCTGGGCGGCAGCAGGATGGCATGGCGATTGTCTGGCATGGCCTGAACCGGGGTCGGGTGACGCTGGCAGCCCAGGCAGCCGGAACGATCGGTATTCTTCGCGAACAGGCGACGGCCTTTGCCCAGAGACGGCAGACCTGGGGCGAGCCCATCATCAACCGGCAGCTCGTACTCGGTCGCCTTGGCCGCATGGCAGCCGGTCAGCTTGCCTGTGAGGCTCTGGCTGGCTGGGCAGCAGCCGCCATCGAGGCTGGCGGGACAGGTGAAACAGAAGCGGTGCTGGCCAAAGTTGTCGCCAGTGGCTGCCTCCGGCAGGCCGCTGTCGATGCCCTTGGCATTCATGGCGGCCGTGCCTTTCTTGTTGGTCACCCGCTTGGCGATTCATTTCACGACCATTTCGCCGCTGGCGTCTACGAGGGCGAAAGTGACCTGCTCGGCTTGGCCCTGTTCAGGGGAGTCGCCAAGCGGCATCCACTGGCTTTGCGGCGGTCAGTGGCTGGTTGGCTGGGCTGGCGGCTGGTGCGGTGGTGGCGGTCTCACCGAGCCGCTGAAGATTTCAGCCTGCTTGACGGTGAACTTCGCGGATTGGCCCGACAGGCAGGGCAGTGCCTGACTCGTTGGAGTCTTGATGCAGATCGTTTGTTGCGGAGACGAGGCCGCGAACTCGCCGAGCAGCAGCTGCTGGTGGCAAGCCTGTCGGCTCGCCTGCAGCAGCTGATTGCTACTCTTGCGGTTCTCCATCTGGCCGATCGGCGGGGCGACGAGGCCTCTGTACTGGCTGCTGTCTGCTGGAGCAGGCAGGCTCTGGTAGCCGCGACTGGAAACCAGCTGGCGGCAGCAGATCATGAAAATCTGGCTACCCTTGGCCGCTTGCAGACGGAACAGCTGACACCCTAAGGGTGACTGGCGGCAATGGCAGGCCACCAGCTGCAGAGGTACCAGGCCCGCGGCGTGGTCCATTCAACCAGCGTTTGTAGCGAGGTCAGTGACTGCGCTGCTGGCTGACCCCCGAGCAGTTCATCGAGGAGGCCCTGCGGCTGTTGGTAACGCACCACGCGGGCGGTTGCGGATGACAGCCCAGCCAGCTCAACTGCCCGATCAACGGCATCTTCGAGGAAGCCAATTTTGTCGACCAGTCCAAAGTCGACTGCTTGTTGTGCGGTGAACACCTGGCCGGTCGTCACTTTTTCAAGTGTTTCGTTATCAAGCTCAGGCCGACCCTCCTGCACGATTGTTTTGAACCGGGTAAACATCGCATCAACCAGTCCTTGAATGACCTTCCGCTCACGTTGGGCAAGCTCAGGAGAGCGATCTTTGGTGAGGCTCAGCATCTCCTTCAGTGGCCCACTCGTGAACGAGTCGTCGGTGATGTCGAATCGCTTGAGAAACTGCGACAGATCATAGTGCGGAATGATCACGCCGATCGAACCGGTGACGGTCGATGGCTCGGCGAAAATCGTATTCTCCCGTCCACCACTGGCCATGGCGATGTAATAACCGCCGCTGGCAGCAATGCCGCCCATGCTCACAACCACAGGGAGATCACGGTCGGCAGCCAACTTGGTGAGTCGGTAGTGCAGTTCGTCACTACCGCTGACGGTGCCACCAGGTGAATCGATTCTCAGGACGATGGCCTGGACCGTCTCGTCTTTTTCGACCTGATCGATCTGGTGTCGGGCGAAGCCCTCGCCGCCCATGATGGCGCCACTGATGTCGATGATGGCGATCTTGTTCGGGGCTGTTTCGGCCAGGGAGTGGTATTGCTCAATGACCTTGGGGTTGGTCTGGAAGTACTGGGCATTCGCCCCGGCTGAGACAACTGCCACAACCAGTGAAATCCCGGCGATGATCCAGGCGAGCCGGCCGCTCCACCGGCTCCAGCCGCCGGGCTGTTCAAGAATGACACGAGTGGGGGACTGGCCGGGGGCAAACGACATGGGGGCGGCTCCGGTGGGCAGGGGGCAGTGGGTGACTCGATACTGGTTTTGGCCGAACAGGTTCTGACCAAACAGGGTCTGGCTGAACGGGGGCTCGTCCAATGGAATGGACGCCTTTCTCACTAGTCTATGAGGTGGAGCAAACTTGCGGAATGGTTCGGCGTTGCCAGATTTCAGTGCAGGTCGCTACCTTGCCATCTGGAGCGGACGGCCCCTCGGGTCCGGGTCCGCAGTGGTTATTGTCCTCAGGAGCCTGCCATCGTGTTTGTCTGTGTCAGTACCGAGTGTTTTCCCGACCTGCCGCTTGATCAGGCGATGGAGCGGCTGGCTGAACTGGAATACACCGCCGTGGAACTGGATGTCCACGAGGGCGGCAGCCATCTGCAGCCAGCTGACGTCTTGGCCGACCCTGAGGCCGCCGTGGCAGCTTGTAGTGACCTGCAGCGACTCCGGCCGGTTGCCCTGTCGTTTGCGGCCCCTGAGGATGCCATGCTCTATGAAAAGTTTGACGCCTGCTGCCGACTGGCCAAGACGCTTGGCATCGTCACGCTGGTGGTGGAGTCGTCAGAACTCGGCACACCCTTCAATGGCGAGATCGAGCGGCTTCGCAAATTTGTGGCAATCGCCGCCTCCTACGGCATGCTTGTCGGGGTAAAGACGGCCGCTGAGCGGATGACGCAGGATGTCGAAACAACGGCCTCGCTCTGCCGCAATGTGCCGGGCCTCGGAGTGACGTTCGACCCCAGTTACTCAATTTATGGGCAGAAGAAACCCGTTTCCTGGGACTCAATTCTTCCGAATGTCTGCCATGTTCATCTTCGCGACACCAAGGCCGATGCCTTCCAGGTGCGGGTTGGCCAGGGCAGCGTGGAATATGGCCGAATCGTCGCCCAACTAAGTCGTGTTGGCTACAAGCGGGCGCTTGGCGTCCACCTGCCGCCCCTTGAAGGCGTTGATCAGGTGAGCGAACTTCGCAAGATGCGACTGCTGCTTGAAACGCTGGTGTAAGCAGCCCGTCTCCGCCGGCAGGTGCCGGGCCTCTGGAAGGGGCCGATGGGGCGTTGCGGCCTATCGCAACATCCCACTGACTGACTCGACACGAGTTGCCATTTCGGCGTAGGCCTGCGACTTCTCGGTTTCGCCCTGTTCGGCATACATGGTCGACAGGTTGCCATAAGCGACGGACAGAGCCCGTTCGGCAAGTTTCTTGCGGTCAACGGCTTCGACCATCAGGTCAACACCGGTACGACTGAGGTCGATGGCATCTTCCCGCCGCTCGACCTGCCAGTAGGAAATGGCCATGCTCACGAAAGACTCGCCGACACGGCCCAGTTCGTCATTCTCGAGAACCCGTTCATTTCGATTCCAAAGCGGGATCGTCTTGTCGAACCAGGTCACTGCCGTGGCGTGATCGCCATTCCGCAGGCTGTGCATGATGCCAATCTGGAACATGAGATCACCCAGATCGCACCGCTCGGTCGCTGTCAGTTCCCGGTGCTCAGCACCACGTTCCAGATAGGCGACAGTTAAGGTGGCGTTGTCGAGCATGTCGTCAGCCTCGCCACGTTTCCGTGCAGCGGTCAGCGCGTCGGCCAGGCCACAGCCGACCTGCCAGTCGATCTGCCGCCGTCGCCATGGATCGCTGACGCTGTCATTCATCTCCTCACGCAGTTGCAGTAACCGCTTGACCCATGGTACGGCCTCCACCGCATTGGCTGAGCCAGCGGCTACGGCAAGCACGCCGCAGGTGAGGTCGAGTTCCAGACGGTCATGATCGCGATCATCCGGAGCGATGTTTTCCACGATGCCATTGGCACGACTGATCCATTTGGGGATGACCCTGTTTTTCTGCTGCCAGGTGCCTCGGGCGATCGCCTGAGCGGTGCCCAGGTGGGAGTCGAGCAGCACCCGTCGGGCAACCGACCGCACATTTTCTGAGCGGCTTGAAGCCAGTGGGGTCGCCTTCCGAATTGCTTCGGTGAACAGATCGACTGCCTGCTCAAAATTAGGTTCACTCTTGGCGAGTTCAATGCGGCCCCGGAGTCGGCCCGCCTGTGAGGCGAGCAGCGACGAGACACGAGGCCTCTCAATAAGACTGTCGACCATTGCCTGGGCGTCTTCAGGCCGGTCAAGTTCCAGCAGAATCTCGGCTCGCTTCAGGCCGGTCCAGGCATCACCCGGACTGATCTGCTCGGCTTTGTCGGCCAGTTTTAACGCAGTCTGCCAGCGGCCTTCGTCGCACATGAGCGAGAGCAGGAGCCGATGGGCTCGCAGGTGACCAGGGTCAATTTCGATAGCATATTGCAGGTCGGCCACGGCGTAGGCGGCACTCGAGTTCATTTCCCCCTCGGCCCTCAAGACAAATGAGTCGGGGTCGAGTGGCTCAAGCAGCACTGCCGTCGCGGCAGAACTGGTTGGTTCCAAGCTGAACATCACACCACGTTCAGGAAAGACCTGACCGATGGCGGTGCCCTCATCGTCAAGGACAGCGACCGTGCGGAGGTCGGCAATTTCCAGCTGTTTCGCCAGGTCTGTTGCCGAGACGGGCTCTGCCAATTTGATCTGGATCGCACTGACCACGCCATCACGGAAGGTCACGGCAACGCGATCGAAAGGCTCAATCTCCCAAAAGAAACACTCGATGCCGTCCTCGCGAGGCAGCGGCTGTCCCTGTCCCCAGTCGGCATCGATTTCTGCTCGTGTGGTCTTGCCTGGATAGGCCCCACGAAAACTGGCCGGGTCGATGGCCAGTGTCGGCGTCTCGTCAGGGGCTTCAGCGATTGGTGCGGTGAGTGGCGCGGTGTCAGTCCGTTCTGCAGGGGCAGCTGGCTGAGGGGCAATTTCGTCAGCCGTGCCAGTCGTTTCGATGGCGGCTGTCTCGGCAGATCGTGCCGGCTGCTGGAGCAGGCTACGGGCTGCGGCGAGCGGTCGCTGCCAGGTCGGCCGATCGGATTGATCTGGCCTGTTGAGCACACTCGTTTCTGGGCCGAGTTCAGCGGACTGTTCAACTGAACGGGTTTCATCACGGCGGACTGCCTCTGGTGATTTCTCTGCCTTTGGCATCAGATCAGACCAGGCTGCCTTGAGGAGCTGCGGGTCAAACAGCCGGGCGGCACGTTCCTGCAGCGTTGGGCTTTCAGTCGCTTCGGTGATTGGCTGGGGCCGCTGTGTGGCCGGTCGGCTAGTCCGACTATTCTGAGTCGTTGGTTTGCCACCGATACTTGGTCTGGCAACGGGCACAATCGCCTCGAGAGCGGGCTCGGTGGACTGGTCCTGTTCCACCGGCTCTGCCATCGATTCAACCCAAGAGGGCATCCGCATCGTTCGTTCGGCTTGGGGCTCAGCTGCCAAGCCGCAGGGAACGTTTCCGACCACAACCAGCGTGATGGAAGCAGATAAAAGATGAGAGAGACGTGGGCGTGGCGTCAGGATCACGGTTCGGGCCTCCAGGGACACAAGGGCAGGCGTCACCTGACGCCGCTCCTCGATTGGCCGCGGACGGTAGGAGTCGGCTGAAACCGAGTCCAGCCCAAATTTCTTCGGGTTCTGCCAGAGCCGCATTTGGACGATAGAGTAGGAGAGGTGGGTAGTCAGCGGTATTCGTGCTTTCCCAAACCACCTAATCACCACGCGAAACCAGTTCGGTTCCGCCAACGAAGGAACGACGCTTTCATGGAGCACTCCGTCCCAAACGAGCAGCATGTCGTCATCATTGGTGGTGGGCTGGCAGGCCTGTCAGCAGCGGAGCAGCTCGTTCGGCAGGAGACCACAACGGCAGCCCCCCGAGTCACGGTGATCGAGGCCGCCGGTCGCTTCGGTGGAGTGATCGAAACAATCCATGAAGCTGGCTGGCTGGTGGAACGCTCAGCCGACAACTTTCTGGCGGCTCGGCCCGAGGGAATTGATCTGGTGAAGCGTCTCGGGCTCGAGGAGACGCTTGTTTCTGTGGCACCAACTGCCCGGCGTGCACTCGTCTGGAGCCCGAACAAACGCGGCGGAGGAGGGCGACTGCTGCCAGTACCAGCCGGGTTCCGGCTCCTTGCGGCCAGTCGGCCACAGACGCTGCTTGCGACGCCACTTCTGTCCTGGCCAGGTCGGCTCAGGGCTGCGGCAGAGGGCTTTATCCCCGCCCGCCGCAGCCAGGATGATGAGAGCCTTGAGTCGTTTGCTGTCCGCCGACTGGGCAGGGAGGCATTCGACCGGCTTGTGCAGCCGCTGGTCTCTGGTATTTGGACGGCCGATCCGGCCCGGCTCAGCATGGCGGCGGCATGTCCTGACTTTCTGGCATTCGAACGGAATCACGGCAGTCTTGCCCGTGGCGAGCAGCACCGGCTACAGATGGCTGGTCTTAGGGCTGATGCCAGTGGGGCTCGATATGGGCAGTTCGTTTCGTTCAGGCGTGGCATGCAGACGCTTATCGAGGGTCTGCTTGCCAGACTCCGAGAGGCTGGAGTTGAGCTCGTCTCGAATCGGGTCGAGTCCCTCCGGCAGGATGCCACGGGCTGGCAGGTCGGTTGCGTTGGAGAAAAATCGATTCATGCCTCGGCAGTCGTTGTGGCAACACCGGCCTCTCACGCCAGCCAGTTGCTCATGGCAGCGGCCCCAGCACTGGCGGCTGACCTTGCTGCCATTGAATATGCAGGGGCAGCAGTCGTGTCACTCGGCTTTGCCCGAGATGACGTCGGGCATCCGCTCGATGCCGCAGGCATGATCGTGCCCCGCGTTGCTGGCCGGCGTCTGGTGGCAGCAAGTTTTTCCAGCGTCAAGTTTCCTGACCGAGCGCCACCCGGCTCAGTGTTGATGCGGGGCTTTATCGGTGGTGCCCTTGATCCGTCTGCTGCCGAGCTGGCCGACGATGCATTAGCGAATCAGGTGCTCACCGATCTGCGTGAGATGCTCGGCATTCGGGGGCGGCCTCAGTATGGGAGGATTGATCGCTGGCACACGGCGATGCCGCAGTACAATCTTGGCC
>RGBY01000280.1 GCA_009919445.1 Planctomycetia bacterium | reverse complement strand
GCTGCCCCCTACTTCGTGGGCTGGTTTGTGGTCATCGTGGTGGTCTTTACGGTGGGTCTGGTCGTCGAACTGGGTGCCAAAAAATGGCTGGGCCGTACGGTTGAGTCACTTTTCAAACGGATCCCGCTGGTTGGCAGCATTTACAGCACCAGTCGGCAGATGATCGACATGATTGGCCCTGGTGAAAACGACGCCATGAAGGGCATGACGCCTGTTTTCTGTTCTTTCGGCAAGGACCAGCCCTCCAGCGTGCTCGCCTTGCTGGTTTCTCCTGTGCGATACCATGTGCTCGACCGAGAGCACCTGATTGTGATTATTCCGACGGCGCCGGTTCCCTTTGGAGGCGCTATGATGTTTGTACCGGTCGAAAATGTACGGCCAGCCGGCATGTCGATCGACGGCCTCATGAGCATGTATCTCTCCATGGGGGCCACCGCCGGCCAGTTTGTTCCACCAGCCCCAGCAGCCAATGCCGAGCCAGACTCAAGCACGCCTTAGCCTGTCCTTGGGCATGCTTGTGCTCATCACCCTCGGCTGTGGTGCCGACCCCGCTTCACAGGAGCCTTTCATGCCCATTGCTGTCGGCGATCCCGCCCCTGCCGTCACCCTCGATCTGCAGGATGGCCGCTCAATCAACCTGTCAGACTTTCGTAGCGAACGTTCCGTCGTGCTGTTTTTCTATCCTAAAGACAACACGCCAGTCTGCACCGCCGAGGCCTGTTCGTTTCGTGATGCCTACAGCGACATCAGCGGGTTTGATGCCGAGGTTATCGGCATCAGCAGTGACTCTTCTGCCAGCCACCAGAAGTTTGCTGAAAAGCACAATCTCCCCTTCCCGCTGGCCAGCGACCCCGATGGCACGCTTCGCCGGGCCTTTGGCGTTCCGCGAACGCTGGGACTCTTTCCAGGGCGGACAACCTATGTCATCGATAAAAGTGGCGTCGTACGGCTGGTCTTCTCCGCAGCGCTCTCTGCTGACAAACATGTCGCTGAGGCCAAGCGGACTCTGGCAACACTGACCAAGGAGTAGCCAGCCGTGCCTGTCTTTGATTTCTCCTTCGAGGTGGACGCCCCACTGGCTGTTGTTCGTGATTTTCACCATGACACCTCGGCCCTGAAAACGCTGACGCCGCCACCGACACTTGTGCAAATCCACTCGGTTGAGCCACTTGCGGAGGGTTCGGTCTCTACCTTCACGCTCTGGGTTGGCCCATTGCCATTGCGCTGGCAGGCCATTCACCGGGGTGTCTCGGAGCGTGGGTTTACCGACATACAGGCATCAGGCCCCGCTCGGAAGTGGGAACACACTCATACCTTCACTCCGATTGACGACCAGACAACTCGGATTGATGAACACATCGAATATGAACATCGTGGTGGCTTCTGGGGGCTGGTAACCCGGCTGCTGTTTTCCTGGCCGAATCTCTTTTTCATGTTCAATTACCGAAAGTGGATCACCCGACGGGCATGCCGGCGTCTCGCTCAAGCTGCCTCGTAAACGCCACCTCAACACCGTCATTGGTTTCCTCGATTCCTCTGCAGCGGCACCATGAGCTTTCCCACACAACCCGACTGGGACGAGCAATATCGGATCGGCGAGACCCCCTGGGACAAGGGCGAGGCGGCACCACCGTTAGTGGCCTGGCTGCGTGGCCACCCAGGCAGCATGACAGGCAGGATACTCGTGCCCGGCTGCGGCACGGGCCACGACGTGCGGGCAATCGCCGCTGCTGAGCATGAGTTGCTGCAGAGCAGTACTGCGTAGGCGACCTCTTCGCATTACCAGAAACGCTTCGGGGAACATGCGACTGGGTCTGGGAGCACACCTGCTTCTGCGCGATTGATCCTGCACACCGCGATGAGTATGTGGCGGCAGTGGCCTCTGCCCTCAAGCCAGGCGGGCACCTGCTCGGCATTTTTTATCTCGATCCCTATCGGGGCGACCACCAGCCCGGCGGCGGCCCGCCACATGGCTGCACGATTGAGGAACTTCGCCAGCGGTTCACAGCTGCAGGCCAGTTTTCAGTGGAATCCGCTGAGCCGCCCGCCGACTGCTACCCAGAACGGGCCGGTAGGGAACTGCTTCTTCAGCTTTCCCGCCAGTGACCAGCCGTGGCTGCCTGTTTTTAACGCTGCCAAAATCGGGGCTGCCTGCTACGATTTTCGTGGTAACGGTTCGCCGTTATCGAACGAGGGTTCCCAACACGGCTTGGGAACAGGCCAGTCTGGCGGTGGGCAGTACAGCGCCCATGACTGCTAGAAGTCTCGTAGTAAAGGAGGTGATCCAGTGACGCATGGTGACTGTACAGGTGAATGTTCGGGTGGGTTTTCCTACTGAACAATCCGCCTGGTTGCCGGCACAATGCCGCTAAGGTGTTGCACCCCCGGTAACGGCATTCATTCTCACGACTGCCGCCCCGCCCCACGGGGCGGCAGTTTTTTTCTCACATTGCCCCACCACCATGACACCCGCACCGCTCCCCGAGACCATCGCTGACCGCAACGTCAGGCTGTTCATGGCCTTCCGGGTGCTTTTCAACATTCGGTTCTATTACCCGGTGTTCATGGTGATGTTCCTCCGCTACGGCATCACGCTGGAGCAGTTTGGGCTCATCAATGCGGTCTGGGCGATTGTGATTGTGCTGCTGGAAGTACCCTCAGGGGCGCTCGCTGACTTGGTTGGCCGCAAGGCCTTGCTGGTTGCTGCGGCGGTGATGATGGCCCTCGAGATGCTGCTGCTGGCCGTTGTGCCACCGGATTCCGCCTGGGTGCTGCCCGCCCTGTTACTCAACCGAGTGCTCAGCGGGGCTGCCGAGGCGTTTGCGTCGGGTGCCGACGAGGCGCTCGCCTTTGATTCACTGAAGGCTGTCGGCCGCGAGGGGGACTGGCCCCGGGTACTTGAACGACTGATGCAGTTTGGCGGCCTGGCCACCATCGTGGCGATGATCTCCGGCAGCCTGGTCTACTCCCCGGACCTTTTCAACGTGGTCGGCAGTTGGCTGGGGCGATCCCCGCAGTTGACCTTCGCAGACACTTTCCGGCTGCCAATCTGGCTCACATTTTTTTCGGCCTGCGGGGCAATCGGGGTCACCCTGGCGATGCGGGAGCCGCAGAACGACGCCACCCCAAAGCCGGTAGGCCTGCTCGAACCCTTCCGGCAGACCATCCGCACCGGTGGCTGGATTCTTACCAATCCGCTGGTGCTG
>RGBY01000279.1 GCA_009919445.1 Planctomycetia bacterium | reverse complement strand
CGGTGATGGCAATCTGCCGACCATCACGATGCAGACTGGCTAGCGGCCTTCTGGCGATTGCCCTTCTGTCTCGCTTTGCCTTGGGCAGTTCACCTGCGGAGGCAGTGGACACACCGAGTACCGCACCCGGCACCATTGAGTTGGGTGCCGCTGCTGATCCGAATCAGACCGGCTTTGAAGTGCCAGCCGACGCCACCGCCCAGTCACTTCTGGAAGAACTGGTACCCAGCCGGAGTGACTCCGCCCGTGACTGGTACGCGCCACTGGAACCACTTTATCGCTGTGGCGAACCACGGATTCTCTGCCCACTGATTCCACCTCCCCCCTGCCATCCGACCCAGCCCCCCGCCGCCTACGATCTTGTTGGTGTCCCCGGTTCACCGAGCAGTGGCCCACTCTATGAAGGCCCTTGTAAACCTCGGGCTGGCAGCCGTGACCATTGCCGCTGGCCAACACTGCGGCGGGCTCATGATGCCTTTGTTGACCGCTTCTATTCGCCGAACTACTGGCCCAAGTGATCGTCTCTAGCTAGTCCCAGGAAACGAGATGCCAAGGGTATCATTATCGTCGACGGTCACGTTATTTGATCTTGTTGAAGGTGAATAAGCTGACTGGCCTTAGCAATCGGGTGCCATCCATTCACGAAAGGGAATTGCAATCGTGCGGGTAGCCATCATCGGCATCGGAGCGATCGCGGGCATGCATGCTCGGGCGCTCGGTGACCTTGCTAACATCGAACTGGTCGCGGCAACCTGTCGCACGGAAGCCAAGGGCCGGCAGTTTGCCGAACAGTTCGGCTGTCATTGGTATGCCGATACTGCCGCCATGCTTCGTCGAGAAAAGCCCGATGCGGTCACCATCGCCACTCCTTCTGGGGCACATCTTGAGGCCGCACTCAAGGCCATTCGTAAGGGCATCCATGTCATCTGTGAAAAACCGCTGGAAATTACGACCCGGCGAATCGACCGAATGATTGCTGCCGCCGACAAGGCAGGAGTGGCCCTGGGGGCAATTTTTCCGCAGCGGTTCAACCCCGTGATTCAAACCGTACAGGCAGCCGCAGCAGCTGGCCGTTTCGGTGATCTGGCGGTGGCCGCCAGTGCCGTGCCTTGGTGGCGGGATGACGCCTATTACGGCCCCGGCCGCTGGCAGGGTACGCTGGCCCTCGACGGGGGTGGAGCCCTCATGAACCAGTCAATTCACGGAGTCGATGCCCTCCAGTGGATTGCCGGGGCAGCCATGCCCGGCCTTGCACCGGCGGCGAATCCAGTCGAGAGCGTTGCGGCCTTCACGGCGGTCAAGGCTCATGACGCTGAACAGCTAGAGGTTGAGGACACCTGCGTGGCGGTCCTCAAACTCAAAAACGGCGGCCTCGGCCAGCTGCTGGCTGCCACCAGCCTCTACCCTGGTCAGCTCCGCCGCTTCACCTTTGGTGGTCGCGGCGGCACTGCTGAGATTGAGGAAGAACAACTCATCACCTGGCAGTTCCGAGAGGCCCAGGCCGAAGACGCGGCTACCCGCGAACGCTTTGGGGGGACGAGCAGCACATCCGGCGGCGCGGCCGACCCGATGGCCATCGACTATTCCTGCCACACCCGCAACTTCCAAAGTTTTTTTGATGCCCTCGCAGCTGGTCGACGGCCCAGCCTTGATGGCCGCGAGGGTCGCAAGGCGGTGGCCATCATTGAGGCCTGCTATAAGTCGGCTCGAACGGGCCGCGTGGTTACGCTGAAAGACGAGCCTGCTACATAAGAAACATAAGAATGACTGTTCATACGAACCGACACCTTCCCTTTCCCTGCTGAAAGCTTCTCCCGCTATGCGATACGGCATCTGCAACGAGACCTTTGGTGACTGGCCGCTGAAGCGGGCCTGTGAGTTTGCTGCCGAGTGTGGCTACACCGGCATTGAAATCGCTCCCTTCACCCTTGGCAATGATCCCCAAAACCTCTCGGCAGCCGAGCGGGCCGACCTGCGACGAACGATTGCGCAGGCAGGCCTCGACTGCATTGGCCTGCACTGGCTGCTGGCCAAGACCGAGGGTTTTCATGTGACCGACCCAGACAAGGCCGTACGCAGCCGCACTGTTGCCTACCTGACTGAACTCGCCCGGCTCTGCCACGACCTGGGCGGTCGCATATTGGTCTTTGGATCACCCCAGCAGCGGAGCCTGCTACCAGGCGTTAGCCCCGAGCAGGCAGAGGAATTTCTTGAAGAGGTCTTTGGCAGTCTCGTGCCGGTGCTGGAAGAGACCGACACGGTTCTTGCTCTTGAGCCGCTGGCCCCAATTGAAACCGACGTCATGACGACGGCGGCAGAGACCTGCCGGCTGATTGAGGCGATTGGCTCACCCCACGTCAAGCTACACCTTGACGTCAAGGCAATGGCCTCAGAAGACCTGACCATTCCCGAGATCATCCATGCAAGTGCCGCGCACCTCGAGCACTTTCATGCCAATGATGTCAACCTGCAGGGCCCTGGCTTCGGAGCGATCGAGTTCGAGCCAATCTTTCAGGCACTCCAAGAAATTGCCTATAGCGGCTGGGTGAGCGTGGAAGTCTTCGACTACACGCCGGGAGTTGAAAGGCTGACCCAAGAAAGCATTGCCTACATGCAACGGGTGGAAGAAGAGCTTGGCTAACTGGTTGCAAATAAGACCAGCGGGTGAATGAGCCCGGCCATGGCTCCCCTGGCCAGCCCGTTCAGGCTTAACCGCCCCTTCAGGGCTTGAA
This sequence comes from Planctomycetia bacterium, assembly GCA_009919445.1. Lineage (GTDB taxonomy): Bacteria > Planctomycetota > Planctomycetia > Pirellulales > UBA1268 > UBA1268. The sequence goes on along the minus strand of RGBY01000279.1, from coordinate 478 downwards.
TTGGCGAGCAAGCATACGCTGGCCTCGTGTCGGTCGCTGCCGCAATGTTTCCCGAGGGAGTTCACCGAACAGTGCCTTGTATCTGCCGGCAAATCGCCCAAGTTCATGAAAGCCGAAAACCTGAGCGATGTCGGCCACGCTCACCTCTTCCGATGAAGCCTGCTTCAGGGCCGTAAAGGCTCGGCAGAGCCGCCGCTGGTTCAGGTATTTCAGTGGACTCATACCGATTACGTTTCGAAAGGCGACCTCAAGTGTTCGCCGGCTGACATTCAGTTCTGCACAGAGATCTGCAACCGCTGCCCCACGTGGGCCGGCTAATTCAACGTGATCGAGGGCCGTCTCCACCAATTTTCTGGCGACCGAATCTTTGACGTCGCAGCACTCTGCCGATTCCAGCAGGGAACGAAAAGCAGTCAGTATTTCGTTTTCGAAAGCCGCCCCCTGCAAGGTCACTGGCCCAGGCGGATTCCTTGAGAGC
>RGBY01000278.1 GCA_009919445.1 Planctomycetia bacterium | reverse complement strand
AATCACAGCCTGGCCTGGGTTCACGCTCAGTCCCAGCAGCATCCCGTCGCGCGGCGCCAGCACCGATTGGCTGTTGCGCTGGGCCTGCAGTTCCGCCTTGGTGGCATCCAGCTGCGCCAGCTGGGCCTGCAGCTCCTTGATCAGGCTTTCGTTGCGTAGATACAGATCCTGAGCCCCTACCCAGAGCGGGCTGTAGCGGGGGATCACCTCGTCGCGTCTGAGGTTCTCGAGGGCCTTGAGTTGCAGGCCCACCGGTTGATTGGCAACCCGCAGGGTGTCGATGCGCGATTCAATAGTGGCTTGTTGGCGATCCAGGGCGGCGATCTGATCAAGCAGCGCGTTGGCGCTGGGCCCCACCGCGCCACCACCGGCTGAAGTCTCACTCGAACTGCCCGATCTACCACCCGGCATTTCAGGAACAGAGTAACCCCACGCTGGCCAGCAACCGCCATCAGCATAGAAAAACCGCCAGTCGGCTTGTCCGCGGCTCGGTGTCAGGTCATTTCTCGAAGCCGGGCCAGTTCTTCCTCTTTGCCGATCACCAGCAGAATCTGATCTTGTATCAGCTTGGTGCGGCCTTCGGGAAACATCTGAAACCGGCCCTGCATGACATCCCGCAGGCCGAGCACAAAGACCCCCACCTTGTTCCGCAGGTCTGCCTCCGCCAGGGTCTTGCCCTCGAGAGACTCCGGCACGGTAATTTCGACCACGCTGTACTCGGGGTCGATCGGCAGAAAGTCGAGAACGTTTGGCCAGCTCGATTTGTCAGCCAATTCTCGGGCCACCTCTTCCTCAGGAAAAACCACCCGGTTCGCCCCCAGGTGAGAGAGGATTTTTCCATGCTCCTTGGTCACTCCTTTGACGACAATGTCCCGGGCCCCGAGTTCCTTGACATGCAAGGTCGCCAGCAGGGATCGAGAGATCGTCTCACCCAGTGAGATAAAGACCGAGGTGGAGTCTTTAATGGGGAGATTTTCCAGGAGTTCGCGATCGGTGGCATCACCGATGATCGCCTCGTGAATCACGTTCTTGACCGCATCGAGCCGATCGCGACGGGTATCGACCCCAGTGACCCGGCAGCCATTGGCCGCCAACCGCGAGGCAAGCGCTGAGCCAAAGGAGCCCATGCCAAGCATGATAAAACGTCTGCTACTGGTTGAACCCATCACGCATTAGCCGACGAGCGGCTCCTCCTCGGGGTAGTTTGGCTGGTAGGCGGGCCGTTGCCGCGACAGCGCGACCGCCACGGTGATCGGACCGAGCCTGCCAAGCAACATCAGGATGATCAGAACGCTCTTGCCGGGCACCGACAAGGCTGCAGTGATGCCCGTCGACAACCCAACCGTGCCGAGTGCCGAAATGCACTCAAACAGGGCATCCAAAAACCAGCGCGGCCGCTCTGCCGCAAGCCGGCCATTTTCAACAACCAGCAACGCCACCAACGCAGCCACGGCAATTGCCCCAAAGATGAGGGCGGTGGCCGTGGCTCGCTCGACAGCCTGCTCAGGGATTGTCCGCTTGGCAAAGTTCGCCCGTTCCTGGCCACGAAAACTGGCCCCGGCCCGCACCAACAGGGTCATGAAGGTACTCACCTTGAAGCCACCCCCAGTCGAACCAGGACCCGCTCCAATGGCCATGAGCAGGATGGTCAAAAACAGGGTAGCGCTCGATAGCGTGCCGTAATCGACGGTGTTGAACCCGGCTGTTCGGCAGGTGGTGGAGTGAAACAGCCCAAGTAGCACCCGGGTAGAGAGGGGCCGTCCCACCAGAATGCCATCCCACTCGATAATCCAAAAACTGACCGCCCCAAAGGTAAGCAGGACAGCTGTCCCCAAGAGCATCAACTTGGAGTGCATGTGGAGCCGCTCCCAGAGCGGTTCCCGTCGCCTCAACCGGGAGGCGATATCGAACAGCACCGGAAAACCAAGCCCCCCCACAATCACCAGGCCACAGATGATGAGATTGATCGCAACGTTGTCGTCGTAGGCGACGAGGCTGTCGTCTCCGAGTGAAAAACCGGCGTTGCAGAAGGCCGACACGGAATGGAATGCCGCCCGCCAGACCACGTCCAGCGGCTCCCGGCTGCCCCAGGTCGCCAGCGAGAGCAGGACAAAGCCAACCAGTTCCGAGGCCAGCACCACCAGCAACACCGTCAATGCAAGCTTTCTGATGCCCCGCCCCGACTTGATGCCAAGGGTTTCGGCAATGACCGCCCGCTGCCGGACGGTCGCCTCGCCTCCCATCTGAAACAAAAGCAGGGTCGTAATCGTCATGATGCCGAGCCCACCCAACTGGATCAGCAGGAGAATCACCCCCTGGCCGAAGGGGGAGAAGTCTTCGGCCGTGCTTCTGACGGTGAGCCCCGTGACACAGCAGGCGCTGGTTGCCGTGAAAGCCGCATCGATCACCGAAAGAGGCGGCTGACCCGGAGCCCGCGCTGCCGGCAGGGCGAGCAGGCCCGTGCCGCAGGCGATTGCCCCGAGGTAGGTGAAGAAAGACCAGCGGGCCGAGTAGCTCGCAAGGGATCCGGTGAATTCAGCCATCTGTTGCGGCGGTTCGGGCTTTTTCACCCGAAACGACCACCCGCGACTCGTGTGGAGGATGCGACGCGAGCCGCACAGAGGACTCCTGGAGCCATCTCCGCATGGTACTTGCCCACCCCACTGCCAGGCAAACCGGGCGAGCCGGCGACGTCAAAACCAAAAAATTCAAAACCTTTTTCCAAATGTTTGACTCTGATGAAACAAGACCCATAATGACGGAGTTCGCCGAGCATTTCGCACCCTGCAACGGCATCCTGCCGTCCCCGCCGCAGGTGTTTGGCGGCCTCTGGCCGTCATTGTCGCATCCGGTTGAGCAAACGAGTTCGGAGGTCTCGGAATGGTCCGTTGCCTTGTCGAACCGGACGCCTATTTGTCAGCAAGGAGTTGTTGGTTCCCATGGCCAGAATTCGCAACGTCTTCGAGATCATCGAACTTTACGGTCACGACGAAAATTTCGTGCCGCATGTCAGCGAAGAATTTACCCCCACCGCCGCCCCCGCCGGATCGCGTCAGAAGATCGATGTGCTGGCAGAGCGGATTCAACGGGGCATGCCTCTGTGGCACCCCGAAGACACGACCGATTCCGCTGATCTGATTGCAGCAGGAAACTCTGCCTGACGAGAAACGCCTCCGAAGAGGTGACGTCTTCAGATCCAGCAAAAAGTTGGCATCAGCCGGCGGCCGCATTTGCGCCGCC
>RGBY01000277.1 GCA_009919445.1 Planctomycetia bacterium | reverse complement strand
ACGGTGACCGGCAGCCGCCTGCACGATGCAATTGGGCTGTTCTTCGAGGATGGCCTGATTGAGCAGGTGTCGCTTAGCCAGCCGAATGGCGGGACTGTCAAGCTGCAGTTGAAAATTCCAGCAGACTGTCCGCTTGGTGACCATCGGGTGCGTCTCCAGACCAAAGCCGGCCTGTCCGAACTGCGGACCTTTGCCGTTATCGACAGTCCTATCAGCATCGAGCAGGAAACAGCTGATCCCAAAGGAAAGCAGAATAATTCTGCTGATACTGCTGAGTTGTTGCCGCTAGAAGGAGGAGCAACTCAGACCGTTGCCGGGATAGTGCGGCGTGAAGATGTTGACACCTATCGCGTGTCACTTCATGCGGGAGAGAAAATTTCAGCATCACTACGGGCCGTGCGACTCAATCATGTGCCGTTCGATCCTGCAGTGGAGTTGGTCAATGAAAAGGGATTTGTCGTCGCAACCTGTGACGATCATTCGCTGCTTCAGCAGGACGCAATGATTTCTGTCCGTGTGAAAGAGGCAGGGGACTACTTTCTGCGGGTACGAGAAAGTGCCTATCTCGGTGACGACAGCAGTGTCTATCTGCTGCACGTCGGACGATTTCCGACGCCGGCAGTGGCGTTGCCACCTGGTGGTGCACCAGGAGAGAAGAGCGTGTTTGCCTGGCTGGGGGACTGCGACGGTTCGTGGCAGTCGGAAGTGGCCCTGCCTCCGCAGTTGAAGCGAAGGCATGCAGTCTTAGATGGGGTGTTCTATGCCACGCCCAATCGGGAGGGCGTATCAGTGGTGGAAGGGGTTCCGGTACGACTGACCAGTTTGCCGGTAGCCAAAGAAGCGGAATCAAATGACACCGCCGATGAGTGCCAGACCTTCTCCGCTCCTGGAGCTGTTTGGGGGCAACTCCAGCAAACAGGTGATGTCGACTGGTTGAGGTTTGAGGCAGCAAAGGGAAGCAAGTGGTCTATCCGGGCCTGGGGCCGCCGGCTTGGTTCCCCGATTGACCTCATGCTCAATGCGTACCGTGACGACCAAAAACGCCAGAAGATGACGGGCAATGACGATGCAGAGGGGCCCGATAGCACCATGACGGTCACGGTTCCAGAGGAGGGATCGTTTCTGGTGCGAGTAGATGACCATCAAAACCGTGGGGGTGAGGAATATATCTGGTGGCTGGAAGTCGAGCAGGTGCAGCCAGGAATGACGGTGGCGGTACCCCCTGCCCGAACCAAGACGCAGCAGGGAATAATCGCTGAAGTTCCCCAGGGAAACCGTGTGGCGCTCGTTCTCAATGCGACAAGAACAGAAACCGCCGCTGATGTGATGCCAGTGCTGACCGGTCTGCCAGCCGGAGTTCAGGCGACTGCCGCGGGCCTTCCTGCGAATGCGCCAAGTTCACTGGTCGTCCTAGAGGCCGCTGCAGATGCCCCGCTACAGGCGGCCGCAGTTTCTGTTGATCTCATGACCGGAACGGATGAGCAACAAGAACGACTTGGGTCGCTGCGACAGCCAACAGAAATGGTCCACGGCAACCCAAACCGCACCTGCTGGCGGCAGAGTGTGAGCGACCGCTTGCCGGTCGCAGTTGTTGAGCCGGTTCCAGTGAAAATTGAATTGGCGAAACCGGTCGTCCCACTGGTGCAGTCGGGCCGGCTTGACCTGCGTGTCAACATCGAGCGAGCGGAAGGCTTTGAGGGGACAGTCAGGCTGACCTTTCCTTTCGCGCCCCCTGGAGTTGGAGCAGCCTCCGGTGTGAATGTCCCAGCTGCAGCGACTGAGGTGGTCTATCCGGTGAATGCCAGTGACAAAGCGGCAGTTGGCGAGTGGGAGGTTGCTGTGGTGGCTACCGTGACCCCGAAAGGAGAGTTCGCCAAGACGCGCCCCAGTTTCCAGGTTGCCAGTCGGCCGGTCACACTCCAGGTGGCCAAGCCCCTTGTGGGTGTTACGGTTGACCGAGTGGCGGGGGAATTGGGGAGCCAGGTCATGATGGTAGGCAAGCTGAATCAGCCTGCAGAGGTTTCTGGCAAGGCGATCCTTCTCGGGTTGCCAGCCAAGTGCACATCAGGAGAGGTCACCTTGCAGCCAGGGGATACCGAGGTGCGGTTTCCTGTTGAAATTGCTGCCGATGCGCCGGTTGGGAAGCACGGCACGGTTGTCTGCGAAGTTCATGTGTCGCACGGAGACGAATGGGTGATTCATACGGCGAAGGCCGGAGAAATGCGGATCGACAAGCCACTGCCGGTGGCGGCATCAGCCTCGCCTGTGAAGAAGCCCGAACCGAAAGAGAATGCAAAGAACCCGGCACCACCGGTGATTTCTCGTCGTGAGCGGTTGCGGCAGCAGGCTCAAGCGATTGCCAGTGCGGGGCGTGCCAGTGTGGAGACGAAGCCTGCATCGGTCGAAGCGGTGGAGGACTAAGATGCTGCCATGTCGCCGAGCTTCAGTAATCTGGTTGTATTTCCTTGCAGTCGGTCTGGCTCTGTTGCCCGGCAGGATGCTGCAGGTTAAGGCTGATCAGCCGGAGTCGACCGAGGCGATCGTCAGCCTACGGGTTTTTCCGCCTGCGGTTCAGCTTGACTCTGCTCGTGATTTCCAGCGGCTCGTTGTGCAGGGTGAACGGTCTGATGGGGTGACCCTTGATCTGTCCACCGAGGCGAAACTCACGATGGCTGATCCCGCCATCGCAGCGGTCCGCCAGGGTGTTGCTAATGTCGGTATTCCCCTCCCGCTGCTTCAGCCCTTGCGTGATGGGACAACACGGGTGGTCGTGGAATGCCGAGGACAGACACAAGAGGTGCCAGTTCGAGTGGTGTCAGCTTCTAGTCGGCCGCCGCTTTCGTTTCGACTGGATGTCATGCCAGTCTTTGCCCGGGGCGGCTGTAACATGGGAAGTTGTCACGGGGCAGCAAGAGGGAAAGATGGCTTTCGGCTTTCACTCTTTGGCTTTGATCCTGCCGGTGACTATCAACGAATCACTCGGGAAATGCCGGGCCGGCGGATTGATCTGGGAGATCCTGCTGCGAGCCTTCTGGTTCAGAAGGCAGTTGGCGGGGTGACCCACACTGGTGGGAAACGCTTTGCCTTAGAGAGTGACCTTGCTCAGACGCTGGTTGAGTGGATTGCTGCCGGTGCCAAAGATGATCCGGAGGCTGGGGCCAAGACGCCAGCACTGACCGGACTCGACCTTTACCCCCCGCAGGCGCTGCTTGAAGGGAAGGATGTGAACCAGCAACTGGTCGCGGTTGCTCGGTTTGCCGACGGCACTGA
>RGBY01000276.1 GCA_009919445.1 Planctomycetia bacterium | reverse complement strand
TCAACCATCAGCGTGCCCGGCACCGGAAAGCTCAGCGTCGGGGCATGGAAGCCATAGTCGATCAGCCGCTTGGCGACATCTTCTGCCGAGATGCCACTGCTTTCCTGGAGTGGGCGGAGATCGAGAATGCATTCATGGGCAATCCGGCCGTTGGCTCCGGCGTAGAGCGTGGGGTAATGATCACGGAGTTTGGTGCTGACATAGTTGGCCGCCAGAATCGCTGCTTCAGTCGCCTGCCGCAGGCCAGCACCGCCCATCATCCGGCAATACATCCAGCTGATCGGCAGGACACCAGCATTGCCCAGTGCCGCTGCTGAAATGGCCCCGACGCCACCGGTGGTCTCAACCCCGCCAGTGGCGTGCCCGGGCAAAAAGGGAACAAGGTCCTCCACAACGCAGACCGGCCCAACACCGGGGCCACCGCCACCGTGAGGAATGCAGAAGGTCTTGTGCAGGTTGAGGTGGCTGACGTCACCGCCAAATTGTCCTGGCTCAGCTGTGCCCACCAAGGCATTCATGTTGGCTCCGTCGATATAGACTCGGCCACCATGCTGATGCACCAGATCACATAACTGCTTTACGTCAGCTTCGAATACGCCGTGGGTGCTGGGGTAGGTGATCATCACCGCCGCGAGCGCATCGCTGTACTGCTCGCACTTGGCTTTCAGATCAGCCATGTCGACATTGCCGGCAGCATCACATCCGGTGACCACCACCTTCATGCCCGCCATCTGGGCACTGGCAGGGTTGGTGCCGTGGGCTGATGCCGGAATCAGGCAGATGGTGCGGTGGCCTTCACCGCGGGCCCGCTGCCAGGCACGAATGACGAGGAGCCCGGCATATTCACCCTGACTACCGGCATTCGGCTGCAGGCTGATGCCGGCGTACCCGGTCGCTTCGCCCAGCCAATCGCAGAGTTGCCGCTCGAGCACCGCATAGCCTTGCCGCTGGTCAGCGGGGGCGAACGGGTGCACATGGGCAAACTCCGGCCAGCTGATCGGAATCATTTCACTGGTCGCATTGAGCTTCATGGTGCAGCTGCCCAGCGGGATCATGGTTCGGTCGAGAGCCAGATCGCGGTCAGCCAGTTCCCGGAGGTACCGGAGCATCTGGGTTTCGCTGCGGTGTGTATGGAAGACCGGATGGCTGAGGAAGGCACTCTGCCGCCGCAGGTCTTCCGGCACCAGCGTGGTGGCGTTCGCTGCCATCTCGGCATAATCAGGGCAGGGCTGCTCACTTCCTGCAAAGACATGCCACAGCCGACAGACATCGGCAGGCGTGGTGGTTTCATCCAGGCTGATGCAGAGATGGGTCTCATCCAGGCGTCGCAGATTCATGCCAGCCTCACAGGCCCGGTTGAGCAGTGTCGCTGTCTGTGAACCGGTTTCGAGGCAGAGGGTGTCGAAGGCATGCTCGCCTCCAACAGTGACGCCCAACTGCTGAAGGCCGGCTGCCAGCGTTGCTGTCAGCTGAGTGATCCGCTCGGCAATGGCGGTGAGTCCTGCCGGGCCGTGGTAGACGGCATACATAGCAGCCACCACAGCGGGGAGTACCTGGGCGGTGCAGATGTTAGAGGTTGCCTTCTCTCGACGAATGTGCTGTTCGCGAGTTTGCAGGGCGAGGCGATAGGCAGGCTTCCCCGCAGCATCGACACTCACCCCGACCAGTCGGCCGGGCAGCGACCGCTTGAAGGCATCGCGGCAGGCGAAGTAGGCCGCATGTGGTCCGCCGCAGCCCATGGGCATGCCGAAGCGTTGAGTGGAGCCGACAACAATGTCGGCCCCCCATTCCCCTGGAGGCGTGAGAAGTGTCAGTGCCAGTGGGTCGGCTGCCACGCAGAGCAACGCCTTCTTCTCGTGAACCCGCTCAGCCAGGTTTCGCCAATCGGGCAGACTGCCATCGGTGGTGGGATACTGCACCAGCACGCCAAAGCAGGTGCCCTCGTCGAGCATGTCGGCCACATCGCCGATGATCAGATCGATGCCGAGCGGTTCGGCGCGGGTGGCGAGTACTTCGAGCGTCTGGGGATGACAGCGGTGGTCAGCCAGAAAGACCGTCTCGTTGCCCTTGTGCATTCGATGGGCCAGCGTCATGGCCTCGGCGGCGGCGGTTGCCTCATCAAGGAGTGAAGCATTGGCGATTTCCATGCCGGTCAGGTCACAGACCATTGTCTGGAAGGTCAGCACTGCCTCCATCCGCCCCTGTGAGATCTCTGCCTGATACGGCGTATAGGCGGTGTACCAGGCAGGGTTTTCTAAAATGTTTCGCTGAATTACCGCTGGCGTATAGGTGCCGTGGTAGCCCTGGCCAAGAAAACTCTTGAGCAGCTGGTTTTGGCTGGCGATGGCCTTCAGTTCGGCCAGCGCCTCTTCTTCACTGGCAGCCGGTGGCAACTGCATCGGCTCGCTGCGGGCGATGCTTTCCGGGACGATTTCCTTGATGAGGCTAGCCGGTGACGCAGCGGCAATTGTGTCGAGCATCAGCCGCTGGGCGTCTGGTGACAGGCCGATATGTCGCTCGGTGAACGGGGCCGAGCCACCACCGACTGGCTGCTGCTGATCGTGGGCAGACGATTGGCGGGTGGATGGTGCGGCGGGGGCACTTGCCACGGACATGAGGGGCTCCTTTCCTGACGAGGCCGACGGCTATCGCGGGCTGGTCATGGCAACTGGCAGCCTGGTGGCCACCAGCAGGCAATGGCAGAACAACCAAAGTTGTTCCGGGAACCCTGTTGTCCGGGAACCTGAGAGATTCACCCGCGGGCATCGGCCCGGGGTTTGCCCCTTCGGTGGGCGTCACGGGGTAACGCCACTCTCCAACAGAATTGCTGTGTTGTCAGTACTTTTGCCTGAGCGTTCGGCCTTCGGCGGTCTTGCGACTCTCTCCTGACGCTCTCAGTTTACGCCGCCCCGGATCCCTCGACAATGTTCAGCGTTGGGTGCCGCGAAACAGCCTGAAAACCAAACAGACGAAAACCAGCAGCCCAAAACCAAACAACGAGAAGCAGGAAAGCCGGGCAGCCTGCGCAACATGCCCAAGCCGGGTGCCAGCAAAATTGCTGCCGATGTAGGAAATGGATCGAACCGGCCGCGACGGTACGTCGATACCGCTTTCAGGGCCAAAGCCGATGCGAGGGGCGTTCTCCATATTCTGCAGTGATGGAGCAGCATGACGAGCCATCGGCAGAGATCGTTGATCTGCAGGGTACGCCGCTGGGGTTTTCTACAGATGCAGCAGTCTTCCGCAGCTTGGTCTCAAAGGGGTTGTCCGGAAGGGTAGCCAGCCAGTTGCCTTGATCAG
>RGBY01000275.1 GCA_009919445.1 Planctomycetia bacterium | reverse complement strand
CTCACCATAATGGCCACCAACGTCAAAGATGACAGACGGCGGCTGCTCGCCCAGCAGTCGCTGCTGTTCGTCAAAAGCGCTTGGGGGTGCCGGGCGGAGTGCAAGGCCTTTTCGTCGGTAGAACAAGTTGACCAGTTTCTTCATCGAGTTGCGTCGAGCAGGATTGGGGGGGTTGTCGAGCAGAATTGCAGGACTGTGGAGCAAGATTGCGGGATTATCGAATAGGGGAATCAAGTGGCGTCTCGGCAGGAGGAGTGCCCGGCTTCTCATCGAGGATTGAGCCCCCGCCTTTCTTGGCAAGTACGTGGTGACCGTAGCAGAGCAGGTCCTGTGATTGATCTCCTGCCTTACTGAGCGAGGCCAGGCGGCGGTTGAGGAGCGAGATGAGGATCTTCGTCAAGCGTCCCAGCCGTTGTCCGGCGTATTGCGTTGAGACTGAGTCAAGCCGGCGGAGTTCCTGGGCGAGGTATTCGAAATAATTGCCGTTCGCTGCAAGGTCGAGAATCTCATAGTCGCTGAGGTGCGTCTCGTAAAAATAGCGACTGAAGCCGGTGCTGAAGTGGTAGGGGGCAAAGTGCGTGAGTGAACAAAATGGCGCTGTTACAACCAGCGTTCCACCGGGCCGGAGAATACGGTCGAGTTCACGGATCGCAGCAACTGGGTCAGGGACATGTTCCAGCACCTCGATGCACATCACCGCATCAAAAGAATTGTCGGCAACCGGAATACTACAGATATCCGAGACGATATCGAGACGGGAGTTGTCCCAGTGGTCCATTTGGAGGCCAACTGTGTTCCCTTCACCATCGTACTGACCAAAGTCTTGACTCACGTAGTCGAGGTGCGTGCAGAACCGTTTGTATTGCAGTTCCCCAGCCCCTGCATCAAGGATGCGGTGGCCGGGTGGAATCGTACGGAGGGCGGCTTCCAGCCACGTCTCGCGAGCAATGCTGTTGCCTTCGCCGACCTTTCGGAGGGTGGCCTGGCCGTGCTGAGGGCCCTGCGATCGTGCGGCGAAAAGGCCAGTGCTCATATCGGCTCCGGTGATGTGAGGGGCTCAGTCAACTTTGAGTGGTGGTTCCGTCGGGACACTAGCAGCATGCAGTCGAGCCATCCAGAACACTTTTCTGCCCTTTCTGCCGTTCAGGCGGCGGAGGTCCAAGCCGAGAAAACAGCTTTATTTTGGTATTGCTGTCGGTTCATGTGCGGGGAAGAATCGGCCGCCTGACGAGGCGTTTGAAAATGTCATGAAAGGCCTGGTCTGTTTGTCTTTACGCGGTTTGAAGGCTGCCACAGAGTCATGATTGTTGTGCGGATTATGGGCGGTCTTGGTAACCAGATGTTTCAGTACGCTTTTGGTGCGTATCTGGCGAGCCGGCACAACACGGAGTTGTGGCTTGATTGTTCAGCACTGGAAAGCGACCCGCTTCGTGATTTCATGCTTGACCGCTGGCAGGTGACTGGGCGGGAGGCCCCGCAGTCCGTTCGCGAAATGATCCCACGAAAACGTCGCTGGTATCAGGCGTGGTCGAGGCCTGGGCGTAGGTTACGCCGGGTCGCTGAAAAGCCGTTTGGCTTTCGGCGGCGATATCTCGAAACGCCCGACGATTCGTTCCTTGATGGCTATTGGCAGAGTGAGCAATTTCTGCCTGGCATGAAGCGACGTTTGGGGGCAGAGTTTCAGCCTGCCGGTCGGCTTTCTGCGATGACGCAGGCTGTGGCAGAGAAGATGACTGGAGGAGAGTCGGTTTCGCTGCATGTCAGACGCACAGACTACCTCAGTTTGTCATACGCCAATCCATGTCCTTTGGATTATTACGAACAGAGTGTCGCGGAAGTTTTGGCGAAGCACGCCGGCGTTCAGCTGTTTGTCTTTTCTGATGACATCCCCTGGTGCAGGCAGCAATTCGATTTCCCCTGCCCGGTGATGTTCGTTGACCACAATGATGCGACGACAGCTCATGAAGATATGTGGTTGATGAGCCGTTGCAGGCATCACATCATTGCCAACAGTACCTTCAGTTGGTGGGGGGCTTGGCTGGGTGTAGATGAAACTGGCGAAGTCTACGCCCCGCAGAACTGGTTTGCTGACCCGACGATGGATTCAACAGCAATTGTGCCTGAGACATGGCGGCGGATTCCCCGGCAATCGCAAGGGAGGGAGGCGGCATAGATCAACTGATGAAGGATCCGCAGTTCAGCCTTGTGATGCCGGTCTACAACGGTGCAGCCTATCTGCGAGAGGCGCTTGCGAGCCTGCGTTGGCAGACGCTGACGGATTGGGAGTGTATTTGCGTCAACGACGGTTCCTCAGACAATAGCGGGGTTATTCTTGAGGAATTTGCTGCGGCAGACAGCCGGTTTCGGGTTCTCCATCAGGAGAACGGGGGGATTGTCGCTGCGCTTAATCGTGGCATTGGTGAAGCCCGATCGGCCTGGATTGCCCGCATGGATGCTGATGACGTTGCTTTTCCTGAGCGGCTAGCCGTTCAGGCTCGTTTCCTGGCGGATCATCCTGAGACGTCTGTGCTGTCTGCTCACATGGTCTGTACGGATGCTGCCGGGCTGCCTGTTGGCCTGCAGGCGGGGCCGCTTGGGCATTCGGAAATTGAGCGACGGCTGCTGCTTGGGCAGAACACTATCAATCACCCAACGGTGGTCATGCGGCGAGAAGCCGTGCTTGCAGTGGGCATGTATCGCTCTGAGTTTGAATGGGTCGAGGACGTCGATCTCTGGTTGCGGATAGCGCGAACGGGAACATTAGCGACGGTACCGCAGGTTTTGTTGAAGTATCGCTTGCACGAAGAAAGTGTTTGTGCGACCCGTAGCAACCAGCAGGCTGACCGGATGCGAAAGTTACTCGCCGCAGTGCGGGTAGAGCGAGGCTTGATGGCAGAAGGTGGCGAGATGAGCCGGCGACGGGTTCGAAAGAAACGTCGGACGCTGGCATCGCATAAGTGGGCGCGGCGGGCCGCTCGAAGCGGGTATTACCGTACGGCATGGCATTACTGGAGTCGGCAAGTGAGCCAGACACCGCTTTCACCTGAGGCGTTTCGAGCAGGGTTTGAGGTGGGCGTCCGTGTCGGTGGTGCATTGCTGGCAGGAAAGTGGCCTTCACGGTTTTTGCTGCCGGACTGGCGGGCTTGGGACGTGGCAGGAGAAGTATCAGCGAGCCGAAGCCTTAGGGAGCCCCTGCACGAAGGCTTTCTGGCAGGCCCGTGCTAGCCAGCGGTCATCTCGTAGGTGCACCGTGCGGGTCGAGCCGCGGACGCTGCCACAGACCCCAGCGGCTGTGCTACAACAGTGGCGTCAGGTGGTTGCGGGGGTACG
>RGBY01000274.1 GCA_009919445.1 Planctomycetia bacterium | reverse complement strand
CCGGAGTGGATGCGGCGTCAGCGGTTGGTTCAGTCCGCTTGCTTCCGCTCGCGGCTTTCCGGCGTCGGCGGTGTCGCCTTGCCCTGCAGCAGGAAGCCCCCGGTGGAAACCGGGGGATCAGTGGTTCCTATCCCCGGGCTTACGCCCGGGGTTTCCATCGAGCGTGTGTCAACTCCGCTCGGGCTTCATGGAGCGTATGCAGTGTTCGCCCGGTGACACCGTGCGCAAAATATCAGCGGCGGGCAGGAAACACCACAACTAAGAGCCAGCAGGAGAGCCGGTGAGGGAAGCAGACGACGTTTTCTCGAGATACACCAGGAATTCACCCGGCGTGCTGCCGGGAAAGCCGGTGAACGGGCCGATTATCTTCGCCGGAAAAAGTCCGCCCGTGATGACGCGAGAGAAGACATCGATAAATGAGTCTGGGGACCAGACGCTGCAATGGACATCGAGATACTGACGCTCACGCAGAACAAACTCGGCAAACTCGACGGCTTGGGCATCGGTGTAGTGCCGCTTGGCCTCGGCAAATGCCGCCATTGGGGCGTCAAAATCGACCGTGCCATCGTCTTCAAACGACTGCGAAAGGAAGTCCATCACCTGTGTGGGTGTTGGTCGGGCCGGTTTTTCGATTGACCAACCGACAACCTGAGCAAAACTGGTCGGCTGCCGGTAATAGTCCATCGACCGTTCCCTGTTCGGGAGCACGATGGCTACCAGGCCGCCCGGCTCAAGACAGTCGAGAATTTCTTTTAGCCAGCCCAGCGGGTTGGGGACGTGCTCAAGCACGTGGGAGGCAACGGCATAATGCAGCGGTTCGTGGCCAATGCAATCCCCCAAAGGCACGCCCGGTGTCCAGACGGCATCAACCAGTGGAACTGTTTTTCCAGCCGCACCAGGATTTTCCGCAGCCTTCCGCTGGATCTCATCGTTGTCAATGCAGTCGACATAGATCACGTCAAAACGGCTACGGTCGACAATTGGATGAAAATAGGGCGCGATCTCAATGCCCCGTTGTTCAGTTGGTAGATGAGAACAGACGAACTCACATCGCGCAAGTTCAGCCTCAGTCATCTGGCTGTGGGGGCTGGGCTTCTCGGATGTCTGGTGACGGCGAAATAGCACAGGGAATACACAGATGGGATAAAGGAATATTTGGCCTGACAGAAGGGGATGGACACCGTCAGTCTAGCAGGTTTTGGAAAATGCCAGCCGTCCGACGCACATGCCGGAAAATACAAAAACAAACTGCGTTCTTGATACCATTTTTGGCACGTGTTCTGTGAACCGCGTAGGCCCAAGGGGTGGCATGGAGGTTCTGTTGGACGAGCTGGAGGTTAGGCTGTCTTTCGAATAATTGGTCTGGTCGGCATCGAGAGGGTTGCTGGGGCTTCAGCAGACGCATCGGCGAGCCAGGTTTTGAGGAGACCGCTCTCCTCCACCCAGGAAACGGTGGCACGTAAACCATGTTCCAGCGTGATTTTTGGCTCGTAGCCGAGGGTTTCGGTGGCCGCTCGAATGGACATGACCCGGTTACTGTAACCGACTGGTGCATCAATGTTGAAGTCGGGTTTGACGCCTCCGATAACGCCCGCGATGGTCCAGGCGAGCTGTCTCATTGAGGTTTCCTGACCACTCGCAATATTGAATGTGTTGCCGGCATGTGAGGGGTGGTGGTCGGTTGCAAGTAAGGCGATTGTGCTGGCAACATCCTCGACGTAGACGAAGTCACGCGTTGCCGAGCCGTCGCCCCAGACTTCAAAGGTTGGCTGTCCGATTGCGCGGGCGAGCAATGCCTTACGCAGGAGGGCAGCCACCACATGAGAGCGAGATGGCTCGAAGTGATCATGCGGTCCGTAGAGGTTGGCTGGAATGACTGTTATGGATTCGACGCCATTCAGAGGGCAGAGCGTCGCTGCGGTTTGTGTGGTCGCGATTTTTGCAAACGCATAGTTGGCTGTATCACCGGACGGCACACCTAGACCCAAGTGCTGTTCATTAAGCGGCAGCGGGGAATCGGCAGCATAGCCGCAGGGGGTACCTGCCAGAATGAGCCGCCGGGCTGCTCCCTTACAGGCAGCAGCAATCACATTGAGCCCAAGTTGATGGTTGACATGAAATGACTGCCCCGGTTTGGTGCGGAGGTAGCCAAGTCCCCCGACATCTGCAGCCAAATGAATAATCGTGTCGGCATCTTTTAGCAGGTTGTGAGCAATGAAGGGGTTCAGGAGGTCGCCTGCGGAGCGGCCGAGGGCAGTCACCTCATGGCCAAGCCGCTGAACGGCGGCTGTGACGTGCCGTCCAAGGAATCCGGTGCCGCCGGTAATAACAATGCTCATTGCTGATAGTCTCTAGGAAAGGGCGAAGGCGTAGACACGCTGGTAACGATGCTGTGTTTGGTCGAGGGAAAAGCAGTCGTAGACGGCCTGCTGATGGTGCCGCATTGGCGGCACGCCAGCAGCGTCAGGGTCAACACACTTTGTGATTGTGTTGGCCAAGACTTCAGAGTCGCTTACATCGACGGAAACGCTTGAGTAAGCCGTGTCACGAATGCCTCGGTAGACGTACATCGACTTTGCTGTCGAAGTGATCACCGGTTTAAAGCAGGAAAGTGAGTCTGCCAGCACGGCAGAGCCAGACTGTCCAACCTCGTCATAGGGTAGGAGGAAGCAATCAGCCTGCCTCAATAAGGCAGCCTGCTGCCGCGGGTCGGTGAGGAAGCCGGTGAAGAGGACGCGGTTCTGCACGCCAAGGGCGTCGGCTTCAGTGAGTAACTGCATCCAGTAGCCGTTACCAGTCTTGTCTTTGGGGTGCACGCCACCGGCAATTACGAGGCGGTAGTCTGCTGGTAGGTGTGGAAGTGAGGCGATGGCATGGGAATGCCCCTTGTAGCGGCTGACGAAACCGGGCAAGACAATCCAGCGTTCTCCTGGTCTCTTGCGGAGCGGGGGGGCAACACCGGCAGAATCAATTGGCTCTACCTGAATGGGCACCACAAAGAGCTTTTTCTTGAGCCTCGGAAAATCGCCAATGATCTTTTGATAGGTGTCTGTGCTATGGACGACTATCGCGTTGGCCCGGCGGAGGCTGCGTACGAAATGTCGCTTTGATAACCGCTCGCGTACCTGGCCAAAGAAACGGCTCAGTCGGCGACGTCCTGTTGGTTTTGACCAAGGCCAGGTATGGAGGGTGACAACAACCGGCTTGCGAAGCCTCCGCATGGCATGCCGAAAATTGCGATTAGCCTCGCGAATGCCCCGCCCGAAGAAACAGAATTCGTGTTGGATATGAATAAGGTCAGCACCCGAGCGGTTGACCTCACGAACCTGACTCCGGCAGATCCGGCGTCTGCGAAAACGCTTGAGTTCGAGATCTGGATCACCGAGATTGACCATCTCGTGCGGGGTGATAG
>RGBY01000273.1 GCA_009919445.1 Planctomycetia bacterium | reverse complement strand
ACGACTGTCCACGATCCTGTGGGCACACTGGCAGCTGCATAAAAACAGGTTTCGCCGGTCAGTGGATCAGATGCGACCAGGATTTGGCTGGGGTTGGCATTTCCGCTCCTGCTACCGTGGAAGGTTCCAAGGATTTTGGCATAGGGCGTCTCGGCGATTGGTTTGCTGGTCAATTCCATCGAGCTCACGGTCGAAGCAATGACCTTGCCAAGTCGGCTAATCAGAATGATGTCGAGGTTCCAGCCAGCCTGTTTCTGCCTGTCCTTGATTGACGCAAGTTCTTCGGTGAGCCGGTTGAGTGCCCGATCGACGCCGGCAACACCGGCGAACCTGCCATCAATCATGATCGGATAGGTCTGCTCGACCATCAGTTTTCCCTCATACTCGTATGGTTCGGTGACCATTGCTTTGTCGAGGGATTTCACATCTTCTGATTTTTCCTTGCAGCCGGCGTAGTAAAGACCATCAAGGAGAACGAGTGGAGTCAGTTTGATCTGAGACTCATCTGTTCGATCACGAAAAAAGTACGGTAAGAATCGGCCGTTCTCATCAACGGCTTCCTTAGGTAGGTCAGCGAGGGAGGCCGCATCTTGACCATCCGCATTCGATTCGTAGCCAAAGTAGGCTCCCGTGAACTGAGGATTGCTTTCAAGAACCGACCGAGCAAGGTCCAAAGACTCTTGCCGGCGGCCAAAAAGACCGTGCTCAGCTGCCAAGGCCATGGTTCGGCTGGCAGTAACCGCCTCAAGCGTGCCACGATCAACTTCGGTGGCGATTACCTGCGTGCGTTCCCGCAAGATTTCTTCAGCGAACTCAAGGAGGACGCGTTCGATTGCCTGAGAGTTTGTAATGTGAATGGCCGCAAAGATGAGACCAGCCGGAAGAATGCCCAAGAGCAGCATGCGATAGCGGATGCCGAGAGTAGGAAATCGCATGGAAACTCGTGGGGTGGAAGGGGGGGCTGCCGAGCCGCCTTGAGGTCATGAAAGAGGCTGCCCAAACGCAACCGTTACTCTAGGGTACCTTGCGAATTCTTGCGGGTCAGGTTGAGAGGAGAGGTTTTTCGGTCGGCAGAATGATGTCTTGGGCGTTAAAATCGGTTTAAAAGGCCCTGCCATCTGGAAAGCCAGGGGCAAAGGCCTTCTCAGTTCCCCCTATAGAAGACACTCTCCTTTGATGATTGAGCCCGCCACCTGGCATCTCCAGGACTATGCCGCCCTGCTATTCGACTGTGATGGCACTCTCGCCGACACCATGCCAGCCCACTACCGGGCCTGGCGGCATGTGACGGAACTTCACGGGCTGGCCTTCGATGAAGACCGCTTCTATTCACTGGGGGGGCGGCCGACCCGGGAAATTCTGGTCACGCTGGCAACGGAAGCCTCAGTTGAGATTGACCTCGACCATGCAACAGACCTCAAAGAGCAGATGTTCATCGAACAGCTGCCCCATGTGGAGGCCATCGACCCAGTGATTGCTGCGGTCCACCGTGCGCGCGGTCAGGTGCCGATTGCGGTCGTCACCGGCGGCTACCATGCGGTAGTCCGGCAGATTCTCGAACAGATTGGCCTGCTGGAATGCTTTGATGCAATTGTCGCCAGTGAAGATACTGTTCGGCATAAGCCCGACCCGGATCCATTTTTGGAGGCTGCCCGGCAGCTCGGGGTGCCGCCGCAGGGCTGCTTGGTCTGGGAAGACAGTGACTTGGGCATTGAGGCCGCCCGGCGTGCGGGAATGGACTGGATCGATGTGCGGTCGTTCCATCAACCGCGGCGACTGACTGGTGAGGCGGCTGCTGGCGAGGCGGGAGATGCCGCATGACAACGCCTACCCGTGAGCCGGAACGTCCACTCGCCGAGTCAGTCACACCGGCCGATATTGAGGCTGCGGCTGAGCGTATTGCCGGGGGTATTTATCGCTCTCCCTGTGTGCCTAGTATTCCGCTGTCCGAACTGACCGGCTGTGAAATCTTCTGCAAACTCGATCTTCTGCAACGGACTGGTTCGTTCAAAGAGCGAGGCGCCCGCAACGCACTGTTGCTACTCGATGAGTCTCAGCAGGCCCGCGGGGTGGTTGCCGCCTCGGCTGGTAATCATGCCCTTGGCTTGGCCTACCATGGCAGTCTGCTTGATATTCCAGTGACGGTGGTCATGCCCCGCTTTGCCCCGCTGGTCAAAGTGGCTACCTGCCGACGTCTGGGGGCAACCGTCTTGCTCGAGGGTGAAACCTTTGAAGATGCCCGGCAGCGGGCAGTTGAGATGAGCGAGGCAGACGGCCTGCGGCTGATCCATGGCTTTGATGATGCGGAGGTGATTGCCGGGCAGGGCACGATGGCACTGGAGGTGCTTGAGGATGTTCCCGACGCCGACGCCATTGTGGTGCCGACCGGTGGGGCAGGTCTGCTGGCTGGCGTGGCCATTGCGGCGAAGGCCGTGCGGCCTGGTATCCGCATTATCTCGGTTGAGGCGGCCGCCGCGGCCAGTTTCACCGCCTCACTGGCCGCTGGGAAACCGGTTATGGCACCAGTGCGACCAACGCTGGCCGATGGCCTTGCCGTTGGCAAGGTGGGCGAACGTTCCTTCGTGTTAGCCTCGTCACGAGTTGATCGCGTGCTGACCGTTTCAGAAGAAGCACTGTCGCTAGCGGTCTTGCGGCTGCTCGAACTCGAAAAAACCGTTTGTGAAGGAGCCGGAGCAGCCGCACTGGCTGCTGTCATGGGTGAAGCAGGCCAAGAACTGGCCGGCCGCAAGGTGGTGCTGTTGCTTTGCGGAGGCAACATCGACCCAACCATCCTGCACCGGGTTATTGACCATGGGCTGGCCGCAGACGGCCGGCTCTGGCGGTTTACGGCCCATGTCAGTGATCGTCCCGGCGGCATCGCCCGGCTAACGGCTGCGATTGCCGCCGCCGGGGCCAGTGTGCTGGAAATCAAGCACGACCGTGCCTTTTCTGGGCCTGATGTCTTCTCGACCACCGTTGAAGTGACGGTGGAAGCGGCCGATCGAGAGCATGTTTCGCGGCTCTATCAGCGGCTGCGAGATGACGGCTTCCAGGTGGTGCCGGCCACAGCCCCGCGATAGGCGGGCAGTTTTGCCGACCATGACGATTGTGAGGGCTGTGGCCCTTGGCGTGGGGGCTCGTCCGCTGACCAGCCGATCTCTCCCGAGAAGGGTGGTGCTGCCGGCTGCCACCAGACTGTGAGGGAGGCTGGGATGAGCCACGATGGAAGTTTGATGATTGGCGGAGCCAGAACTACGGCGGCAGGAGAAGACTCAACTCGCCTTCGTCTGGCACCAACCGGTGAGCGGGAGCGCCTGCGAGCCGAATTGTTACGTCGAATTGTGGTTCGCGAAGAGGAACGCCAGTATCTGCGGCGGATGCCCCGCTGAACCACTGCCGTACCTTACGGGTGCCGGCAGGA
>RGBY01000272.1 GCA_009919445.1 Planctomycetia bacterium | reverse complement strand
GGTGCTGCCGGTCCGCTCGCGGCTTGCATGATCGAGCCCTACAGCAGGAACCCCCCTGCGCAAGCTGGGGGGGCATTTGCCCGGCCTATTCAGTGCCACTTACTCAGCGATACCTACTCAGCGTGAAGTCGGCCGGCGAGTTCGGCAAAACGGCGGCTGTAGCGGCCGTGCGAGGTGTGCATGTGGTCCCCTTGAGAAATGACTCGGAGGCCATCATTTCGGGGAACGCCCTGCCGCACGAGGATCTGCTCGAACGGCCGGAGGTTGCTGGCGTAGATCACGAGTAATTTGTGTTCGTCCAGTTGCACCTCAAGCGGCCAATCGGGGTGCATAACGGCAATGCCCGAGCAGCCATCGTTGAGGAGGAGGTCCTCAAAGTCCCACAGCAGGCTTTCTAACAAGATCCGTTCAATTCCGTCCCGGGATAGTTCGGCTGGCGGTGCCTTGCGGTCGTGCGACGACTCAATGATGACATCGCAACTATCGCCAAGCGGTTCGAGGAGTTGCAGAAAGGTTTCGAAGAGACGCTCACTCGAAACGGCGGCAACCAGAGCTGGAAGACGGTTGCCGCTGGCTGGGTCGGCATAGATGTCTTGCCGATAGCCTGCCTCGGGGATGACGCCAAGTTGCCAAGCGGGGCGGACGGCCTCGGTTAGCGTGAATCGGCCGTACCGGCGGCGGGCGAGATGAGCCTCAAAAGTGGCCCGATCGGGAGTGGCCACGGCGGGGTCGGTGCGGGTAGCTGAAACGGCGGAAAAAAGATCAGAAGTGTGTTGCATGGCTTGGGGGGCGACAGGAGCAGACGAGCAGGTGAGCGGAAATCGTCTGGCTCGAAATGCAGCCAAAATCCGCAAGGATGGGGGCCAGCGGCGAAGCCCGCACGGCACTCAAACCTAGGTCACGGTTTCGGACGGTGCCGGCTCACCGAGACGGCAGGCTGCTTTCCCCCGGGGTTCAAAGGTCCGCCGTTGCCGGTTCTGCGGTTCTGCCCGCATAATCCGGTTTGAGGTGACGGGCCAAACCTGTGTGGCCCAGCCAGAAATGGCGGCACGAGCCCTTTCAGAACCCTTAAGGCCGCAGGCCAAAAGGCACGGGAAAAGGCTCTGGAGACCGTCCGCAGAACGTCAACGGAGGCAAAACAGCAACATGGATGGAAAAATCGAGAAGGCCGGAATTACCTTTGACGACGTTCTGTTGATTCCCCGGTTTTCAACGGTCGTGCCGGCCGAGGTCCAGGTGAGCACGCGGCTCACAAGGAAAATCAACCTGAATTTGCCGCTGATCAGTTCACCGATGGACACTGTCACTGAAAGTGCCATGGCCATCGGACTGGCCCAGGAAGGCGGCCTGGGGGTGATTCACAAGAACCTCTCGGTCGAAAGACAGGCGGACGAGGTGGACAAGGTCAAGCGGACAGCCAATGGCATCATTGCTGATCCGGTCACCCTGCCGCCGACCGCGACGGTTGCCAGGGCCCGGGAGGTCATGGACCAGTCGAATATCTCTGGCATCCCGATCACCACCGATGGCGAGAAATTAGTCGGCATCATCACCAAACGTGACCTGCGGTTCCTGGAGCGGGGTGATACGCCAATTGCCGAAATCATGACCCGCAGCGGCCTCGTGACGGCAACCGGCACCGTCACGCTCGACGAAGCCGAAAAAATTCTGATGGCCAACAAGGTTGAGAAACTGCTGCTGGTCGATGGTGACGGAGTTCTCACCGGCCTGATCACAATCAAAGACATCGACATGATGAAGCGATTTCCCAACGCCTGTAAGGACCGGCAGGGCCGGTTGCGGGTCGGGGCGGCGGTCGGTGTGTTTGACTTTGAGCGGGCAGAAAGCCTGATTTCCAAGGGCGTTGATGTGCTCATTGTCGATTCTGCCCATGGCCACTCCAGCAACGTGATGGAGACCGTCAAGGAGATCAAGGCGCGATGGGATATCCAAGTGATTGCGGGAAACGTGGCAACCCGGGAAGGCTGTCGCGATTTAATCAAGGCTGGCGCAGATGGGATCAAAGTTGGGATCGGTCCCGGGTCGATCTGTACTACACGGGTCATCTCCGGTGTTGGTGTTCCACAGATCTCAGCGGTCTGGGAGGCAGCACAGGAGGTGGCCGGTACGGACGTTCCGATCATTGCTGATGGAGGGATTCGCTACTCGGGAGACATCACCAAGGCAATCGCCGCTGGAGCCCACTGTGTCATGATTGGTGGTCTGCTGGCGGGTGTTGCGGAGAGCCCCGGTGAGACCGTGCTGTTTCATGGTCGAACCTTCAAGGCTTACCGTGGCATGGGGTCGCTGGGGGCGATGGTTCAAGGCTCGAGTGAGCGGTATCGCCAGAAGTCGGATGGTCGGAACGCGGACAAACTCGTTCCTGAGGGAGTTGAAGGCCGCGTGCCTTTTAAGGGTCCTCTGAGCGTGTTTGTCTACCAGCTCGTCGGCGGCCTTCGGGCCGGGATGGGTTACTGTGGAACGCAAACGATCGAAGACCTGCGACGCGATGCCCGGTTTATCCAGGTGTCCGCCGCCACCGTTCGGGAAAGCCACCCTCATGACATTGCCATCACGCACGAAGCACCAAACTACACAATGGATTCTGACGACTAGGTTTCCGCAGGCAACGCCCTTGCTCGCGGTGACGCGGGGGCTGCTCTTTGCTGTCGCCGCCAGCCTGCTTGTTTCGGGGGCGGCAAGGGCCGACGGCTGGCAGGATTTTTCACACCACGCTCGGGGCGTCGCCAAAAAGGTCAACGCGAGCGATGTTCGGCTGGTCTCTGCTGAGTCGGCCAGCAACTGCGGTGAGTCGGCGGAGGATTGCCGGGAAGAACTTGGCAAACTGCGGGCAGATACGCTCGATTCGATCAACCTCGACATCCACGTCACTGGTGTTGCCGGGAATGATTACCCCTGTGAATGCCGTCTGGAAGGGGAAAAGTTTCAGGAACGGCAGTTTGCCAGTACCACCATGACCTGGAAGGCAGCCGGGTACTGCCACAAGCCACTCTACTTTGAACAGTGGAACTTCGAGCGGTATGGGCACTCTTTCCATCCGGTTGCCGATCCGTTCATCTCGGCGGCTCACTTCTTTGCTTCAGTTCCCGCCCTGCCTTACAAGATGGGTGTCGAACTTCCCTGGGAATGCATCTACCCGCTGGGCTACTACCGGCCAGGGGACTGTGCTCCTTGGACAATACCAGCCCCGCCCATCAGTGCCCGTGGGGCCGCTGTTGAGGCTGCGGCGGCGACAGGCATCGTCTTCATCCTGCCGTAAGGCGAGAAGCTGCCGCGTGCTTAGGCCTTTGTCACGGTGGCAAGGTAGGCGTAGCGGCGGTGGATCGACTGGAACTCAACGCGGGCACGGCCCTCATCAGCGAGGGCCGCGACGGCGGTATGGACCTCGGGGCGGTAATGAACATGAAACAGTCCGAGCCACTTCTTCA
>RGBY01000271.1 GCA_009919445.1 Planctomycetia bacterium | reverse complement strand
GCCAAGGAGGTAGGCGTCGAGGTCCACTCGATGTCGAAGGGCTTCCACATGATCGGCTGGCGGCTCGGCTGGGTCTGCGGCCATGAAAAACTGGTTCAGGCGTTTGCTGATGTGAAAGATAACTGCGACTCCGGCCAGTTCATCGCCATCCAGAAGGCCGCGGCGGCGGCGCTGGCCGACCCTAAGATTCCCCGGCAGGTGCGGGAGAAGTACCGGCGACGGCTGGAGAAGCTGGTCGGCGTGCTGCGGGCGGTCGGCTTTGAGTGTGAGATGCCTGGCGGTACCTACTTCCTCTACACAAAGAGCCCCAAGGGCGCCGGCGACCGCGTCTTTGCCAATGCTTCTGAGGCAGGGCAGTTCCTGATCAAGGAGCTGTCGATCTCGACAGTGCCCTGGGATGACTGCGGAGCCTTCACCCGATTCTCGGTCACCTACGAGGCTGAGGACGAGGCGGCAGAGGACGACCTGATGGCCGAACTCCACAGCCGTCTTTCAGGGGCCCGGCTGAAGTTCTGAGCGGAGTAGGAAGAACTGCTGCTGCCGCTACCCTCGAAGCTGGCCGCTCAAGTGACTCCGGAATCTTTTGGAGGGTCATCGCCACCGAGCAGCTTCTCCAGTTCCTCAACACCGCCGGCCTGAGCAGCGAGTTGGCGAAGCCGCTCAATATCGGAATCGGCCTCAGTCTCGGCTGCTACCCGACCGCCGGTGATCAGTGAAGGGTCAGCCACGCCGGTCTTCATCGCATGGCTGATGATGGCGTCGGCGTCCTTGATTGCCTGCAGCATTACGCCGAGCAACCGATGAAACTGCATTTCAGTGATCGCCGCATCCTCCAGCGGCATCTCGACGTTTGGCCGAATTTCACCGTCCTTGGGGTCGTAATCGAACCGAATCATCTTGCACCGAGCCTGGTAGAGTACGAGCGACTCAAACACCGCTGGTTGGTGCGGGCAGTCGCGAACGTTCCAGGCAAAGGGACCACAGATCGACAGGAATTCACCATTCTCTTTGATCTCAACGACCAACAGCACGTTTGGATCACCATCGGAATCCCGATAGCCGGTCGAATCAGAGTCGATTTCAAAGCCGATGGCGATCGCCTGCTGGTCCTCATTGATCTGATATCGCAGTTCTGCGTCGTCGAGCAGGCTGGTGATCTCACTGATGGTTGTTGCCATTGATAGAAGTCTCCTGGAATTTGTTCGTCAACGTGTCCCAGAGACTACGCCCCAGTTGGGTTGGCGCTTCGCCTTGATAAAAAAATAAAATGCAGAGACCGAATGGCGGCCTAACATCCGTCAGCGACTGAGGGTTCGGCTAGCTCAAGCCGAACCTCGCCGGTCTGGATCGTTCGCCGAATCACCGGATCCCAGCGGTCGATGAGTTCCGGAATCGCGGTGAGCAGTCTCGTAAACTGCTCGTAAGTGAGTCTGCCATCCTCGATCGGGCATTCGGTAAGCCCGCGGACTTCACCGTCATTAGGATCGAAATCGAATCGAAGCAGCTTGCTGCGTTGCATGATCATAACCAGCAGTCGCAGCACAGTGTCACGGTGGGGGCAGTCGGAAAGATCGTAGAGTGCCGGCGCTATGCACTCGAGGAACCGGCCATCTTCATCGAGGCGAACGGCGACTGCGATACCACGAGTACCGTTAGCGGAGACATAGTGATTGGTGGCAAAGCCAACCACGAGATGCCCAGCCTTCGCTGTTCTGAATTTGAGTTGTGCGGCCAGGAGAAAAGACTCCAGACGCTCGATTTTCATCGCCATGATGATCGATCACATCGGAGACACGGTCAGTCAAATATCCTTCTGGCAGCCGATGACTCGTGGTGAACTGCCCTGCCGGCACTCCGATGTGCTCGGATTCCTTCATTCATCCGCTACCGGATAATACGGACGCCAACCACCTGCGCTTCATTAAATCGCATATTTGCCGTGCCGAAACCCTCGCTTCGGGGCGACAGCCCACGAAAATGAGGAGTCCGGGGCTGGGGGAACGGCCTCTCGCAGCGGCTTTTCTCAGAGACCAGGTGTCCAATAGCCGGGAAGTCCCAGTGATAGGGGAGAACGTTGACCGCGAGCCCATGCTGTCCACGGGACCAAGGTTGTCCTTGCAGTTTGGTAGTTATGCCCGACTGTTCGATTTCGTTCCTCTGGAGATTGCCGATGCCAGCTGAGTCTCACTTCAACCCGGTCCCCCAAAACGCCCGCTGGTCGCATCGGCGGCCTGCGAAAGCGACATCCACTACCTTGCTTGAGATGGTCGGTGGACTCTCGGACACCGATCTGATGAATCGGCTGCAGCAGTCTGCCGGCACCAACAACAGGCTGCTGGCAGAACTGCAGAGCCGCCATATGGATTTTGTGCGGCGGGTCGCGCGGCAGGCAAATGTGCGGCCTGACCTTGTCGATGACGTGGCGGTCGATGTTTGGAACAGGGTCTGGAGGAACAGTACCAAGCCGGCCGGCTCGAAAGGGGCCTGGAATCCGCAGAATTCCCAGAGCCAGCAGCCTTTCCGCAGCTGGCTGAGAACGATTGCCGAGAACACCAGCCGTGATTTCCACCGCCGGCTCGGGGGTGAACGACGGCGGCGATCACGTTTGCAGGAGTTTGTCGACAGCTACGGAGAGAACTGGCAGGCGGCACGGCCTGAGCGGCCAGACTCCTGCCGCGAGGCGGCCCGCAGTCGGCCCTCCGCCTCGGAGCCTCGAGCTATCCGCAAGCTCGTGGTCGACCGACGGACCGCTGCCGCCTGTCGCGGGCTGGTGCTTGCCGCCATCAACGAATTGCCCGAGCGTCAGCGGACTGCTCTGCAGAGGCGTGCTGAGGGCCACGGCAATGGTGACATTGCTGCAACGCTTGGCTGCGGAAATGCTCAGGCATGCAAGATCATTATCAAGGCGCGGGTAGCGATGATTGATCACTTGCTCAGTGCCTCAGAGCGTTCGACGGCCGACCGCTAGCCGCCAGCAGGTAGTCTCACACTGCCCCCTTTGCCCCACCCCTTTTCGATGCGTCCACGGGCAACCAGACGGTTTTTCACCGTTTCGTATCGCTGCTCACCCCAGCCAAGAACCTCCCGTAGCGACTTGTTCCCAGCGTTGCCGCCTGCCTGGCTGACGTCCTCAAGGAACTGCTCGTCGTCGGCATCAGTGTGTTCCAAATCGGACCCAGTCGCCGGGGCAGCAGCAAGGTCCGCCGTGAGTCCGGCCTCATCATGAGCAGCATAGCTGGGGCAACCGGGGCTGTGGTGCTGACTGGGTTTTAGGTTGGAGTCAATGTTGTAGAAATAATGCCATAAATACTTTGAATGGACCGGGTTCACAAAATATGTATGTAGGTGCGCAATTAGATAATACCATGGTACCTTGTAACACCTCTCCAAGCTTCAATAATGCTCCAGGTTAAATCCTCAACCAGGGTGTGATCATCCGAAATATTAAAATTTGGCTTGATAGTATCAATGGAGCTCCAA
>RGBY01000028.1 GCA_009919445.1 Planctomycetia bacterium | reverse complement strand
CATCAGCAGTCGGCCACGACTGGCCTGCCCGAGACACTCTGTCGGGCCAACATGAAGAAAAATCTCTTCGTGCTCTCGAACATGGACCGGATGCTCGATGCCCTCTCCCGAGGGCTGCCGCCGGAAATCCTCTGGCGCGGCTACGGCACCGAACACCGCAATGTCGTCGTCAGCTATCAGGCTCAGTCACCGGTGCTCGGACTGGTTCTCCCCAGTAACTCACCCGGCGTTCACACCCTCTGGCTTCCGGTAATCGCCCTCGGTGTCGGCCTGTTGCTCAAGCCAGGTGGCCAGGAGCCTTGGACTCCCTACCGAATGGCTGCCGCCATGATCGAGGCGGGCATTCCGGCAGAGGCAATCGGCCTCTATCCGGGGGCAACCGACGTCGGCGCAGCGATCCTGGCTGGCTGTGGTCGCAGCATGATTTTCGGATCGGCCAAGACGGTCGAGCAATACCGGGGGAATCCGGCCGTGCAGGTCCATGGGCCTGGGTTCTCGAAAATCCTCATTGGTGACGACTGCGTCGACCAGTGGGAGGACTATCTCGACGTCATGGTCGAAAGCATTGCTGCTAACAGTGGTCGCGGCTGCATCAATTGCTCGGCCATCTATGCCAGTCGACACACCAACGAGATCGCCACCGCCTTGGCCGAGCGGCTGGGCCCGCAAGAGGTCAAACCGCCGGATGATCCAGAGGCCACCCTGGCAGCGTTTACGGTGCCCGGTGCAGCCAAGGCGATCTGGGAGCAGATCGAAGGCCTGCTCGACAAACCAGGTGTCCGTCACGCCACAGCTGGTCAGGGCCCACGGTTTGTCGAGGGTGAGCGGTGCGGCTGGCTGCGACCAGTGATTGCCCACTGCGATTCGCCTGACCCCGAGATCAGCCGAGCTGAGTACATGTTTCCCTTTGCCAGTGTCGTCCGCTGCCCGCAGGCAGACATGCTTGGGCGAATTGGCCCAACGCTGGTGGCCACGGCGCTGACCGCTGATGAAAGCTTCCGCCGACAACTGATTGACGCACCCCACATCGACCGTCTGAATCTGGGGCCGCTGCCGACCATCAAACTGGATTGGCTGCAGCCACACGAAGGCAACATCATCGACTTCCTCTACCGGTCGCGAGCCCTGCAGGTAGCTGATTCGACTGGCACCTCGGGCCATGCCCCTGCTGCCGCCGTCACCCACGCGCGCAGCTGAACGATTCAGCGATGGGCACAGGAAGGGCCGCAGCAATGAACCTGTTCTCCTTTCGAGCGGCAACGCGACTCGTTGTTGGCCCAGGATGCATTGACCAACTGGGGCAGCTTGCGGCTGAATTGGGGGGAAGCCGAATCTTGGTGGTGAGCGACCCAGGGGTCGTTGCTGCCGGTCACACCCAGACGGGGCTTGATTCACTTAAAGCCGCCGGCGGTACGACGACGGTGTTCAGTGACTTCACCGAAAATCCAACGACCAGCCAGGTCGAAGCTGGTGCTGCTGCCGCGCACGACTTCCAGCCTGACCTGATTGTTGGCCTGGGGGGCGGCAGTTCGATGGACTGCGCCAAAGGCATCAACTTCCTGCATTGCTGCGGCGGCCAGATGCAAGACTACCGGGGTCGCGGCACGAGCAGCCTCCCGCTCCTGCCGGCAATCGGCTGTCCGACCACGGCTGGCACCGGCAGTGAAACCCAGTCGTTTGCCCTCATCAGTGACTCGGAGACAGGCGAAAAACTGGCCTGCGGCAACCCCCAGGCTGCCTTTCGGGTGGCCATCCTCGATCCCTGTCTGACACTCACCCAGCCAGCGCGGGTGGCCGCCCTCACCGGGATCGACGCAGTCTCTCATGCTCTCGAGAGTCATGTCAGTGCTGCCGCCACCCCCGCCTCACAGGTCTTCTCTCGGGAGGCCTGGCGGCTGCTTTCTCGCCAGCTGCCACACGTTCTGGATGGAGAGGCTGACCTAACAGTCCGGGGAGCTGTCCAGCTCGGCGCTGCCTGGGCAGGGCTTGCCATTGAGAATGCCATGCTGGGTGCAGCCCATGCGCTTGCCAATCCGCTCACGGCCAGCCATCAGATCCCCCACGGCCAGGCCGTTGGCCTGATGCTGCCTCATGTTGTTCGCTTCAACGCCGAGGCGGCAGCCGCTGGCTACGCTGAACTGGCTGGGCTAGCCGAACTCACGACCGCCCCACCAGCACTCGCAATCGCTGACTGGCTCGACAGTCTGCTCGATCGAGCAGGTCTTGCCCGTCACCTTTCTGACCTCGTTCCACCGGCCACGAAGGTCGACATCACCAATCTGGCTGCCGCTGCCGCCTCGCAGTGGACCGGCACCTTCAATCCACGGCCCTGCGGGCCCGCTGAACTGGCCGAACTTTACCGATTGGCAGCCTCATGATCCGACTGCGACCCCTTCACACCGTCGGCCTTGTAGACAACTGCTGGCAGGGGGTGCTGGCTGGCCTCTTCGTTCTGTCCCTGGCAATGACCACCCCCGCTGCGGAAAACGCAGCTGGAACTGATGCCTGGCCGATGTTTCGCGGCACCCCTTCAGGCAGCGGCCAGTCGCTCGTCACCCTGCGACTGCCCCTGAGCGAACATTGGCAGCAACGCTTTACCGACTGCAGCTTCACGGCAACCCCAGTGGTTGCCGAAAACCGCATCTACCTGGGTGACCTCAATGGCCGGTTTCTGGCCCTCGCACTCGAGACCGGCAAGACGCTCTGGGAATTCAACTCACCCGACTCAGGATTTCCGGCGGCAGCAGCGATCTCAACCCAAACTGACGAGCCGCTTGTTGTTGTCGGTGATGACCTGGGCACGCTCCGAGCCTTTGACAGCCAGACGGGAGCCCTGCGGTGGAGCGTGACCACCGACGGAGAAATTTCCGGAGGCCCAACTATTTTGATGGACCATGACCCGCCGGTTGTCTTGGTTGGCTCGCAGGATGCCACTCTCCTCTGCCTCGAGTTAGCCAGCGGTAAAACAATCTGGTCCCATGAAATCGCCGACCAGATTCGCTGCTCACCGACCGTCGGTCATGCCCCCGCTGGCCCGCGGGTCTTCCTGGCCGGCTGTGACGGCAGCCTGCATGTCATTGATGCCCTGACGGGTGCTGCTGTCACCGCCATTCCCCTTGGCGGACCGACTGGCACAACACCAGCCGTGCTGGGCTCACAGGTTTTTTTTGGAACCGAAGGCGGTCGCTTCTTTGCCGTCAACTTCGTGGACGGTGTTGTCGATTGGCAGCAACAGCCTGCCGCCAGTGCTCCTGCCTACCGAGCCAGTGCGGCAGTGGCTGAGGGAGTTGTCGTGGTCGGCTCACGTGGTCGGGTTCTTGAGGCCTTTGCGACATCTGATGGCAGCAGACTCTGGCGACAGCCCTTTGCAGGACGCCTCGATGCCTCACCGATCATGCTGCAGGCAATTCCGGCAGCCGCAGCCGCACCAGCTCCCGTCATCTTAGCGGCCGACGCAGCCGGCCGAATCGCCATGCTTCGGCTGACAGATGGCATTCCCTGCTGGGAGTTTGATGCCGGCGGCAGTTTTGTTGGCTCCCCGGCAGTTGTGGCCAATCACCTGCTGCTGGCCAACGAAGATGGCACCATCTGGTGTTTTCGTTCGGCTGCCGAGCATGGCGACGAAACGGAGTAGACGTTTTCGCTCAGTTCGACGACTGAACGCTTTCCTTCGGGGTACCCAGAATGTCCTGGCAACAGCAGACCATCCAGCTGGCGGCCCGCCGTCGCGGCTTCCATTTGATCACTGCGGAGATCGAACAAGTTCTCAGCGGCCTCGAGCCAGTCTCAATTGGCCTCCTCCACCTGTTTTTGCAGCACACTTCAGCAAGCCTGTCGATCAACGAAAACGCCGATCCAGATGTGCCCGATGACCTCGAGATGGCCTGCAGCCGAATTGCCCCCGAAGCCTTCCCCTACCGTCACACCTGTGAGGGCCCGGACGATATGCCGGCTCACGTGAAGGCCTCCCTGCTAGGGTGTTCTCTTACGATTCCGGTGAGCCGGGGGCGGCTCAGTCTTGGCACCTGGCAGGGCATCTATCTCTGCGAACATCGAAACGCCGGTGGCCCGCGGCGGCTGGTTCTGACCCTGCACGGAGAACTGGGAAGTCTGGCCCGGGAATAGCGGCCTCAAGGACTGTCCGAGAGTCTCCCCGGCAATCTGCCGATCTGCAAAGCGGATGCCAGCGGCGAAAAGACGGCTTCAAAGGGGGAAACACCGGCCGTCTCGGGCTTTGGGGAAAATTTTTTCCTGCCAGCCCAGAACCGCCGGCCGGCCTCATCCGTATTATTGGGTGCGCCCGCGGCTGACAGATTGTCTGGTCTGTCTAAAGTTGGGCTGAAGGAGGAACACACCATGGCTCGAAAAGATGCACTTTTAAGCCTCCGCGCCATTCTCATTCGTCGTCGTGACGCACTGCGAAATGCTCTCGACGGTGACCTGACGCTGCTGAAAGAACTGCGGAGTGAGTCGCCAGGAGATCTCGGAGATGCTGCCGTCGACTCCTCTCAGGACGAAATCAGTTCGCAGCTTGCCGAGGTCGAGGCCCGCGAGTTGGGCTCGATCGAAAATGCCCTCGAGCGACTGAAAGAAGGCACGTACGGCACCTGTGAAATCTGCGGAGGCAAGATTCCACTGGCCCGGTTGCAGGCTCTGCCCTATGCCACCATGTGTATTGGCTGCCAGCGGGAAGAGGAAAAATCGGGGTCAGGCTGGGCAAACCTCGAGTACGACGTCTCTTGACACCCCCTCGGCTACGGAGGGTGGCCGCTCTCGTCGGCTGACGCGAGGTATAGTTTCTCGTGGCCGGCTGACAGATGACGGAGTGGAGAGGCAGGTTTGCCATGACGGTGCGTTTCAAGCATTTGCCCGACGAAAGCCGGGACTGGACAGGGTTTTTGCGTCTGGCCCTGCCAGCATGCTGTCTGGCGGCCGCATGCCTGACGAGCCTCCCTCTGAAGTCGGCTGCGGCTGAAGAATCAGCAACACCGCTACGACCGATTCAGCCTGCTGCGGTGAGTCAGCAGGAGCGCATCGACCCGCGGCGTGGTGGCGAGTTGTCACTGATTGAGCGGGACCGTCTCTATGACGAACTGGCCCGTGATGCCCGCTATTTCGAGCGGCAGGCAGCCCAGCTCCATCGTCTCACCCTGCTGCTCCGGCCGACTGTCGTTCACATTGAAGCCGGCAAGCCAAACCGCCCGGGCCGCCCCTCAAACCGCGACAGCGAAGCTGGCTCGGGCGTGATCACCCGACTGGCCGATCGCACCGTCGTCATCACCAACCGGCATGTCATCAACCGCGCCTCACTCGACAGCATCATTATTCGCTTGGAGGATGGCCGCGAGATTTCACCAACCCAGGTCTGGACCGATGCCGGCACCGACATTGGCGTCATGCTTGTGGCCGAGCCAGACCTTCCAACTGCCCGCCTCGCTCCTGACAACGCTGTTCAAATCGGTGACATGGTGCTGGCCATTGGGAGCCCCTTCGGGCTGCGGCATTCTGTCACGCTCGGTATCGTCTCGGCCAAGGGCCGTCGAGACCTCGATCTTGGTGACGGCGATGTCCGCTTCCAGAATTTCATTCAGACCGATGCTGCCATCAATCCCGGCAACAGCGGTGGCCCACTGATCAACCTGCGGGGCGAAGTAATTGGCATCAACACCTGCATTGCCAGCCACTCTGGAGGAAACGACGGTATCGGCTTTGCCATCCCCATCTCGATGGTGAAATTTGTTGCCCTTCAACTGGTCAACCGTGGCGCGGTGTCGCGGGCCTATCTTGGCGTCTCCCTCGATAACAACTTTGATCTGGCAACGGCTCACCGACTCGGCCTGACCCGTCCTGTCGGCGCCCGCGTGACGGGCATCACCGCCGCCTCTCCTGCGGAGCAGATCGGCCTGCAACTCAATGATGTCATTCTTGAGTTCTCAGGAGAGCCGGTCGATGACGATGATCATCTCGTGAGCCTTGTCAGCATGACGCCGACCGACCAGCGGGTCAGAATGCGGGTCTTCCGCAACGGGCAGCCACTCTCGCTGGAGGTGACCGTTGCCCCGCGTGACTCATTCGAGCCGGGAACTCCCAGCCGTTCGAACCGGTAATGGCAGGGCACCCGCTCTTCTTCCAGGGCCAGTTCCGCCGCCAAGGCCTGTTCAATTCCCCGCTGCCTGCGAGCATTCTGCAAGCCGCGCGAGCGTGGCCGCTGCCGCCCCGGAGTCAATCGCCTGTTCAGCCAGCGCCCGGGCAGCAGGAAGACTGTCTGCCCGACCAGAAGCCCAAAGCACCGCTGCCGCATTGAGCACGACCATATCGCGGCCCGGCCCCGGCTTGCCGGCCAAGATCTGACGAATAACGGCCGCACTGCCAGCAGCGTTATCAACCAGCAGCTCACTCCGAGCAGGCTCTGGAGCAGTATCCACCCCAAAGTCTTCCGGCATCCACTGGCTCTGGGTCACACCCTCAGCAGTGACATCAAGAACCCGAGTCGGAGCAAACAGGCCAACCTCATCGACCCCATCTTCGGAACAGACGATGACAGCCCGGGAAAGACCAACTAGCCGCGCGGCTTCAGCCATAATTTCTTCTGCCCCCGGCCTGCCGACACCGATCACCTGGACAGCTGCCCCCGCCGGGTTGCAGAGAGGCCCCACCAGATTGAAGACCGTCGGTCGACCGATGCGGCGTCGCACGGGCCCGACTGTTGCCATCGCGGGATGGTAGGCGGGGGCGAAACAGAAACAGATGCCGACCTGCTCGAGGCAGGCCTGATTGACTTCGGGAGACGCCTCAACGCAGACGCCAAGTTCCTCCAGCACATCGGCTGATCCGGTCTTGCTGGAAACCGCCCGGTTCCCATGTTTGGCCACCGGCAGCCCAGCCGCCGCCACCACCAGAGCCGCCGCCGTCGAAATATTGAAGGTGCCTGATCCATCGCCACCGGTCCCACAGGTATCCACGATGGGCCCGCTGACATTCGTTACCAAAGGCCGCATCCGCCGCCGGAGGGCATCGACCACCCCTGCCAACTCAGCTGCGGTCGGCAGCCGGTCAGCGGTCAGGGCAAGCCAATGCCCAAAATCATCGGGACTGATGTCACCGGCGAGAACCGCCTCGACGAGCCCGGTGACAGCACTGCGGGAAAGTGGCTGGCCGGCCATCTCGGCAGCCCTGGCCTGTTCAAGCAGTTGCACAGCAGATGGTTCCACGATGAATTGGTCCTACAGAGAATGTGTCCTGGGACGGGAAGGTTCCGGCAGCGGGTAGAGTGTCGCATGAACCGGCTACGGCGTCACCTCCCGACAGAATCAGGTTTTCGTGGCGGCCCCCGGCCGCTACGATTCGGCTATGCGACGAAAGCTCATCATCGATGTGGACCCGGGAATTGATGACGCCATCGCGTTGGCAGCAGCGCTGTTCGATCCGCGTCTGGAGGTGCTCGCAGTCACAGCCACCGGTGGAAATGTCCCTGCGGGCCAGGCCTCAGCCAACCTGCAGGCCTTGGTGACCTATCTCGATCCCCCGCGGATTCCTCGAATTGGCATCGCCTCTGAAGATGGTTTCCTGCCGGAACGGGCCTTCAGCATGCACGGGCCGGATGGCCTTGGTGGTGTTGATCTGCCCGCGGTGCCACTGCACGGAAGCCACGCCGCTGAAAAGGTGATCTGGGAAACCATCCGGGCCCATCCCCATGAAGTGACCATTCTTTGTCTGGGTCCGCTGACCAATCTCTCGCGGTTACTCCGTCGCGACCCCGCCATCCTTGAGTTACTAGGTGACGTGCTCATCTGTGGCGGCACCCTTCACGCCAACGGCGGGGCCACACCCGCAGCTGATTTCAATTTTTATTGTGACCCGCTGGCAGCCCGGCATGTCATCAGCGAGCCCTGCCGCAAGACCCTGCTTCCGCTGGAAACCAGTTCGCAGGTTGTCTTTGGCTTTGACATGCTCGACCAGATTCCCGATGCGTTTTCCCGCGCCGGCCGAGTGCTACAGCGGATGCTTCCGCATGCCTTCAGGGCTCACCGGCAGTTCCTCGGCAGCGAAGGTATCCACCTGCATGATGTGGTTGCCTTGGTGGCAGTGACCAACCCCGAACTCTTCCGGCGACAGACGGTTGCCGCAGATGTCGAAACTGGTGGTGAGTTGACTGCCGGCATGCTGGTTATTGACCGCCGCCAGGTGCGGGAGTGGAAGCCAAACCTCGACATGCTCATCTCCTGTGACGTTGCCGCCGTCAAAGACTGCATTCTCCGTGGCCTCATGACTGCCGCAGACGCCACCTGAACCTGATCAGCTACGAGAGTGGCACAACCAGCCCGTCCCAGGCCAGTTCAATGCCCGGAGGGAGTTCGGCAGCAACGGCGGCATGGTCAATCTCGTGCGACATGTGCACCAAGACCGTTCGCCGGGCTGCCACTCGCTGGGCGATCGCCACTGCCTCATCGATGGAGAAGTGCGTCGGATGCCGGGCGGCCCGCAGGCAATCGAGAATGAGAATATCGAGCCCCTCCAGCAACGGCCAGGTCGACTCGGGTATCTCATTGGTGTCGGTACAGTAAGCGACCTTGCCAAATCGAAAGCCGAGCACGTCAAAGATACCGTGCCGAAGCCGCAGGGGTGTCACAGTCACCCCAAGCAGATCGAAGGGCTCAGCGCCAATTGCATGGAGGACCATCTTCGGCAAGCCACCACCGACAACGGCGGGCACCTCGAAGGCGTAGTCAAACGCCTTGCGAATACGGCTTTCAACCCGTGGCTCGCAATAGACCGGAAGCGGCCCTCCCTTGCGGAAGCAGAGTGGCCGGATGTCGTCGAGTCCGTAGAGGTGATCGACATGATCGTGGGTATAGAGCACCGCGTCGATCAGGCCGATTCCTTCCCGCAGCAACTGGGCCCGCAGGTCAGGCGTCGTGTCAATTAGGAGCGTGCCTTCCGGCAGCCCCAAGGCCACGCTTGTCCGTGTCCGCTGGTTGCGTGAGTCGTCGCTGGCACAGACCGTGCAGCCACAGCCGACGACCGGCACCCCGACACTCGTTCCCGTCCCCAGAAAAACCAACTGCCCACGCAGATCGCGGGGCGGGATAAAGGTATGGTGACGAGCAGTCATAGGGCGAACACTCAAGAGGCATCTTTCGGCGGGCGTGACTGCCGGGCACCTGGCAGCGGGAAGCGAGCCCGACGCAGACCCTACGGCTGCAAGATGATATCCCAGCCATCAGTCTTGACAGGCGGAATTGTGCCCGACTCGGGCAGGGTCGTTTGCACCGCTTTTTGCATCAGGCCAGCCAGCCGTGTTCGTTCCGCAGCAACGGAGGGGTCTTCGGCCAGATTCTTCAGTTCCCGAGGGTCGGCCTCATGGTCGTAGAGTTCCCGACCTTCACGCCCCTCGTCCCATTCGGTGTACCGCCACCGTGGCGTCCGGAGTGAATAGCCAAAAAACCGTTCCCCCTTGCGCCGCCGCACGACCTGGGTGATGGCCCAGTTGCGTCCGGTCTGCTGAGGATCGGCCAGCATGGGGACGAGACTCTGTCCCTGAAGATTTCCCGGGGCAGGAATCTTTTGAGAAATCCCAGGGGCAACAATGAGCAGCGGCACTCGGGCACTCTCCTCGAACAGGCTCATCTTCTGCCAGAGCCCGTGCTCACCCATGTGATAGCCGTGGTCACTGGTAAAAACAATGATGGTGTTCTCAGCCAAGCCGAGTCGTTTGAGGGAGGCGATCACCCGACCAACCTGGGCGTCCATGAAACTGATGCTGGCGTTGTAGGCCTGCCGGCACTCACGCCGCAACTGATCGGTCAGTTTTTCATGCTCTTTTTTTGCACTCCCAAGAGCTGCTTCCGGAAGATCGGCCTGATCTTCGGCCACACCGGTCACCACCGGCATGGAGTCGACTGGGTGCCAACCAAAGTAGGGATCTTGCGGGGCAACGTACGGGGTGTGGGGCCGGAAGAATCCAACAGCCAGAAAGAACGGCCGCGAGCGGTCACGGGCACACCGCTCCAGCACCCACTCGGCATCGGCTGCCATCATCCCATCGGTATGGAAACCATCAGCTTTTGGCGACGCATACCAGCTCAGGGTGCCGCCAAACTTTCCCGGAGCGAGCGAGAAAATATCGGGCTCCTCTTCGAGCCGGTCGACACCAGCCGGATTGAGCTCAAGTTCCCACGAGGCAGGATCGTCATGGCCGTTTGTCCCCACGCTTCGGGGCACGTTGTAGTGATACAACTTGCCAATCCGGGCGGCAAAATATCCTGCCTGCCGAAAGGCCTGCGGAAGACTGATCTGCTGCGGAATCGTCTGGCGAAATATCTGGGCGTTGGCATGGATGCCGGTGGCGTTGGGGTGCAGCCCGGTCAGAAATGAATTCCGGCTCGGCCCGCAGAGCGGGAAACTGCAGTACGCCCGCTCAAAAAGCACCCCTGACGAGGCCAGTTGATCGAGGTGAGGGGTCCGTGCTAGCGGGTCGCCATAGCAGCCCAAAAGGTTGTTGAGATCGTCTGAAACAATGAACAGCACATTGGGTCGATCCTGCGCATCGGCCATCGCGAGCCCGCCAGCGAAGTCCCCCCAGAAGAACATTCCCGCCAACATTCCCACCAGGAACCAACACTTTCTTCCCATGATTTCTCCCAGAAGCACGCCAGCGGCGACACCGCCTCATGAACGGTTTTTCGCGGCGTTTGGCTGTTTTATAGCGTGATGACGGCCGCAGGAGTCACCTTGACCCTCTGCCCGCCTCACGGTGAGAATCCGTTATATAGTGTTTCGGCAGGTTGGGCACGACATGCCCCGACCGCCGGCCCACTGTTTTGCCAC
The DNA here is from genome assembly GCA_009919445.1 of Planctomycetia bacterium. Classification (GTDB taxonomy): domain Bacteria; phylum Planctomycetota; class Planctomycetia; order Pirellulales; family UBA1268; genus UBA1268. The sequence continues at coordinate 5,193 of RGBY01000028.1, read as the reverse complement.
CGAAATGCCCTTCGGGCTGTCTGTTTTTGCGTGCTCCCCCGGCACGACGCACCGCCCTTATCCACCGACCAACCCGGCACCTGCGACCATCCCCGCACCCGCGACTATTATGCAACAACTGGAACGTATTTGGGACGCTGTGAGCAATTTCGCAGCCGCCCTCGGCTCTCGTATCGAACGTTTTATCACCGGCCTGTTCGGTTCATCCAACGCCCGGTTCTTGAAGCGACTGGAGCCCAAGATCGAGGCGATTAACTCGCTCGAGCCCCGCTACCAAGAGATGAGTGACGCCGAACTCAGGGCGCAGACGGCTGAGTTCAAGCGACGACTGGCCGCCGGTGAAACCCTTGACGACCTGCTCGTTGAGGCGTTTGCCGTTTGTCGTGAGGCAGGCCGTCGGTTTCTGGGCATGCGGCACTACGACGTCCAAATGATTGGTGGCATGGTGCTTCACTCTGGCGCGATCGCCGAAATGATCACCGGTGAAGGGAAGACCCTGGTCGCCACACTGCCTGCCTATCTCAACGCCCTGGCAGGTAAGGGTGTCCATGTCATCACCGTCAATGACTACCTCGCCCGCCGTGACATGGAGTGGATGGGGCCGCTTTACATGGGGCTCGGCCTGACTGTCGGCAACATCCAGACCGGCATGGACTCTGATGAACGGCAGCGATCCTACGCCTGTGACATCACCTACGGCACGAATAATGAGTTTGGCTTTGACTACCTCCGTGACAACATGCGGATGGCAGCCCGAGGGGATGACCGGTTCCCAAAACAGATGCAGCAGGCACAGGGGCGACTGCACTACGCCATCATTGACGAGGTCGACAACATCCTCATCGACGAGGCCCGTACGCCGCTGATCATTTCTGGGCCCGCCCACGACGACGTCACCAAATATGCCCGTGCCGACAAAGTAGCCCGGCAACTGAAGGCCGATGAACATTTTGAAGTTCAGGAAAAGGAACACACCGTCAGCCTGACCGAGGCCGGCGTTCGTCAGGCAGAAAAACTGGCCGGTGTCGAAAGCTTCTACACCGCCGGCAACATGGAGTGGCCGCACCTGATTGACAATGCGCTGAAGGCCCACCACCTCTACAAGCGGGACGTAAATTACGTCGTTCAGAATGGGGACGTGGTGATTGTCGACGAATTCACCGGCCGGCTGATGCCTGGCAGGCAATGGTCTGACGGGCTTCACCAGGCAGTCGAAGCGAAGGAAGGGGTGCGGATCAAGGAAGAATCGCAGACTCTGGCCACCGTCACGCTACAGAACTTCTTCAAACTCTATGACAAGCTTGGCGGCATGACGGGCACGGCAATGACCGAAGCCAATGAGTTTTGGAAAATCTATCACCTCGATGTCATTGCCATTCCGCCAAACCGGACGCTGCAGCGGATCAATCACACTGACGTCATCTTTCGGACTGAACGGGAAAAATGGGTGGCGGTAGCAGACGAAATTGAGCGAATCAATCGCTGGGACACCCTCAGCCTGAATGACGGCAACTGGAAGATTGGCACGATCGCCAAAGAAACTGACAGCGGCTTTGAGTTCCAGCCAAAAGGCGAGAAGGGAACGGAAAACATCCCTGCCGACAAGGTGCGGGAAATCCAGCGACGGGGGCTGCCGGTCCTCGTCGGGACAGTCTCAATCGAGAAGAGCGAACGGCTCGCTGCGTTGCTTGACAAACGAGGTGTTGACCACGCCGTGCTGAATGCAAAGCAGCACGAGCGAGAGGCCGACATCGTGGCTCAGGCGGGCCGCCTCGGCGCCGTGACCATCGCCACCAACATGGCTGGCCGCGGCACCGACATCATTCTTGGTGGCAACGCTGAAACCATGGCCTGGGCCACCCTCCAGCACAACTATCCGACCCGGCTCGATGTTCCCAAGGATGAGTGGGATAGCCTCATTGAAGCAATTTCCAGTCGTGAAAACATGAAACCCGAAGGGGAACGGGTCCGCGAGATGGGCGGCCTGCAGATCATCGGGACCGAGCGACACGAATCACGGCGGATCGACCTGCAACTCCGGGGCCGCTGTGGTCGTCAGGGCGACCCGGGAAGCAGCCGCTTCTATCTTTCGCTGGAAGACGATCTGATGCGGATCTTTGCCGGCGAGTGGGTCAAGAATATCCTCACCCGCCTAGGCATGCAAGACGGAGAACCAATCATAAGCCGGATGGTGACCCGCCGGGTCGAAGCCGCCCAGAAGAAGGTTGAAGAGCGAAACTTCGAAATTCGAAAAAACCTGTTGGAATACGACGAGGTCATGGATGAACAGCGGAAGCGGGTCTATGGCTTCCGGCAGCGGATTCTCGATGGGCGGCATTCCGCTGATGAGGCCCATGACCGCGATAGCGAGTGCCGAGATTTGATTATTGAGATGGTCGACCGACAGATTGACCAGCACATCGGCACCTTCCTTGATCGTGACTATGGCGGGCAGACCTTTGCCAGTTGGGCATCGTCACAACTCGCCTGTGAACTGGACGGTGGTGATTTTCGCGGCCTCAGTCCTGACGAAGCAATCCGCCTGGCACATGACCGGGCCACCCGCCAGGCCGAGGCGCAGATTTTTGAAGCGGTCGAAGAGAATCTGCCCGAGGGCGAAGATGAGCGTGACTGGAACTGGTCAGCACTGGCCAGTTTTGCCAACGCCCGCTGGAAATTGTCGGTCAATGATCGTGATCTCAAACGGGTTGGTCGTGCCGACGTGGCCGAATGGCTGCAGCAGCGAGCCAGCGAGGCCATTGCGAAGGCCGACCTGAGCGACGGCGAGAAGTTTCTCGGTCACGATTTTGGCCTACAGTCAGCCCGCGCCTGGACGGATTGGCGATTCGGCGTGGAACTGACCGACGCCGATCTCGCGAACATCGCCGGCAATGATCCCGACGCCGAGGCCTTCAAGCAGATCGTTCGGGAAAAGGCCCGCGCCGCCTACCGGAAGCGTGAGGTTGAGTATCCAGTACTGGTCGGCCTGGCCCACTTTAGCGGTCGCCAAGGCGACGGCTCACCACGGCTCGACCGCGCAGGACTGCTGGCCTGGGCCCGCGAGCGGTTCGATCCGACGCTCGACGAAGCCTCGCTGTCGTCCCCTGGCTTGGACGACCTCAAACGCACCCTGGTGGCAGCCAGTGAACGCCGGCATGACCAGCCTGATGCTCCCCGCAATGAAATGCAGCGAATGGAGCGGGCCGTGCTCCTGCAAATTCTCGACAATGCCTGGAAGGATCATCTGCTGGCGATGGATCATCTCCGCAGTAGCGTCGGCTTGCGGGGCTACGCACAAGTCGACCCGAAGGTGGAATACAAACGAGAGGGCATGCGGACATTTGATCTGATGTGGAGCGGAATCGACGAACGGGTCGTTGACATCGTCTACCGGATTGAACAGGTGGAGGATGACGCGTTGCGGAGCACCTGGCACGAAACGGCCGCAATCCATGAAGACTCTCCGTCAGCCTCGGCCCTCCAACAATCAGGGGCACAACCTGCCGACCAGGGTGACGTTGCCCCAGTGCAGACAATCCGTAACGTCGGCCACAAAGTCAGCCGCAATGATCCCTGTCCCTGCGGCAGCGGAAAGAAATACAAGAACTGTTGCGCCCGTTCGACGAGCCTGCCCACGGGGTGACCGGTGGTGGCTCTGATTCTCAATCTGATCTACCTGCTGCTGGGGGTTCTCGCCCTGCCCTGGGTACTCTGGCGACGGTTCGGGGGGGGACGGCCAGTTGCCGCCCCTTTCGAGCGACTGACCGGAACGATCCGCGTCGCGGCCTGCTCTCCCACAGCCCAGCGAATCTGGCTGCACGGAGTGAGCGTCGGTGAGGTGCAGTTACTGACCACCCTTCTTGCCGAGCTTGAACGCCAGGCAACCGAGCGTGGCCTGACGCTTGACTGCGTCGTTTCCAGTTCGACGACGACCGGCCTCGACCTCGCCCGTAGGCGGTTCGGAGCCGACCGCGTCTTTCCCTGCCCGCTCGATGTCAGCTGGGCAGTGAATCGGGTCTTTAACCGGGTCTGCCCCACCCTTCTCGTGCTGGCAGAACTCGAACTATGGCCAACCATGCTGTGGACTGCTGCCCGTCGCCAAGTGCCGGTCGTGGTGATCAATGGCCGAATGAGCCCCGGGAGTTTTCGAGGCTACAGTCGCATTCGGCCCCTGGCCCGAGCCATGCTTCAGCAGGTACGGCTGGTGCTCGCCCGCTCAGCAGAAGACGCCACGCGGTTTGAGCAACTTGGTGCCCCTACGGTTGAGCCAGTCGGCTCACTGAAGTTCGATGGTGTTCGTGGCGACCGCCAGGCTGCCGGGGTGGTGCAGCTCCGACAACTGGCTGGCCTGACTGAGCAGACTCCCGTTCTGATTGCCGGCAGCACGCAGGATCCAGAAGAACAGTTGGCCGTTGAGGCATTTCTGGACCAGCGGAGGCTTCACCACAGCCTCCGGCTGATCCTCGTTCCACGACACGCCGAACGGGCCGCAGCGATTGCCGCCTGGCTGGAAAAGCGTCTTGCTGAGCCTGATGCCGCCGGCATCGAGTGGCAGCTCCGCAGTCAGCTTTCCACAGCAACTGGCAGATCACCGCCGGCAATAATTCTGGTCGATGTGACCGGCGAACTGGCTTCGTGGTGGGGGCTCGCCACCGTCGCTTTTGTGGGCGGCAGCCTTGATGGCACACGTGGTGGACAAAACATGCTCGAACCAGCAGCGTACGGGGCAGCCGTCTGCTTCGGCCCCTTCACCCAAAACTTTCGCAACGAAGTCAACGAACTGCTGGCCGATGACGCAGCAGTCGTGGTGACTGACGGAGAATCCCTCCGGGCATTCCTCGCTACCTGCCTGGCTGACCCGCCCATGGCCGAAGCCCTCGGCAGACGGGCCGAAAAAGTCGTGGAACGAAACCGTGGGTCCACCCAAACCACCGTTCGCCGCCTGCTCGGCCTGCTCGCCAGCGATTCCACCGGGGGCGGTTGTCGAATCGAGGCAAAATCAAGATACTAAGACTTGTGAGCGCGGCGGTTCTGACTGGTTCGCTCTGGAAACGAATCCTTCTATCTGCACGAGGCATTGAACGTGGCAAGCGGCAAGTATCTTTTTACGAGTGAATCGGTCAGCATGGGACATCCGGACAAACTCGCGGATCAGATTTCTGACGGTGTCCTCGACGCCTTTCTGGCGCAGGA